>JALYLC010000752.1 GCA_030774435.1 Actinomycetota bacterium | reverse complement strand
GGGCGACCCACGTGACCGGCTGCGCGCCGGCCTGCACGACTCGCTCGATGCCGGCGCGGTGGGCCTCCTCACTGGTGCCTCCGATCGCGTCGACAACCGGGTAGACCTCGAAGCCTTCCCGCAGCGCGTCGACGGCGGGGAACGCCATGCAGATCTCGGTCCAGAGGGCGCACAGGATCAGCTTGCGCCGCCCCGTAGCGCGCACGGCGGCGAGGAACTCGGCGTCCTCCCACGCGTTGGTTGTCGTCCGGTCGATCGGCGGGCTCTTCTCGAGCAGCTGCGCGAGCTCCGCCACGGTCGGTTGGCCACGTCCCGTTGCGACGTTGATCGTCGAATGGACGATCGGCATGTCGAATGCCTTCGCAGTCCTCACGGTCGAGACGATGTTGTCGAGTAGCAGGTCGCGATCCATCGACCGGACCCCTGCGAACTGGGACGGCTGGTAGTCGATCACCACGAGCGCCGAGTTCTGTGGCGTGAGCAGGTGATCGGCGACCGGGTCGCGTACCGGGAGGCTGGCCATCAAGGATGCACCTGTGAGCCGTAGCCAAGATCGAGCCGGATTGACTCCATCACCCAGAACGCCGTGCTCTCGGTGAACACGTCCGCGGCCGCGAGGACGCCGGTGTACTTCTCGATCACGGGCGCAGCTGCGACCGCCGCGACCTCGTCAAGGTAGCCCTTCACCGCCGCCCATGAGTTCTCGCCGTACTTCACGAAGTAACGCGTGGGATCGACGGTGTCGATCGCCTTCCTCGAGCTCTCCGAGATGTCGGCCATATATTGCTGGTGCAGCGTCACGTCGTCGCGAGTGCCGAGTCGGGTGAGGTGGCCGCCGATGAAGTGTTTCCAGGCGTACGCAAGCGCGTTCGCCGGCGCCTCGATGTAGCCGGGGATGTCCTCGGTCAGGTTGGAGATGTATACGGGTGCCCACCCGGGATTGACGATGTCGATGAACATCAGCGTGTCGTGGTCCGGCAGTTGGATGAGGATGTTGTCGGGTGTGTGGTTGGCGCCGTGCCAGGCGAGGTCGATTCGCTCTCCGCCGATCTGGATGGTGCGGCGGTCCTGGAACGTCTCTTCGTTCGGGGGCCTGGCCGGATCGTCGTCGCGCAACAGGAGGCGGCGGGTTTCCTCGTGTCCGATGCGGGTGATGTTCTTGTCGAAGAGGAACGACGCGCCACCGTGGTCGGCATGGTGGTGCGAGTAGATGAGGTGGGTCACCTTGTTGCTGACGCCGTTTGCCGATGCGATCTCGTCAACGGCCCGCTGGATGTTGTGGCCGATCGTCGGCGGCGCGTCGAGCAGGACGACGCCGTCGGAGGTCGTCAGGAACGCCGACTGGTAGGTGCCGTCGGTGACCCAGTACAGGTTCCGCTCGACGCGACCGACGTAGTAGCCCTGCTCGTTCAGGGCGGGGCCCAGCGCCGAGCGCGGGACCGGCGCGTAATCCGGCAGGTTGTCTGTGGCTGCTTCGCTCATAGGGGGATCGTGACCGCTGCGGCCAGCCGATCGAATCCCGGAAACCCGTAGTGCTTGACCCCTGGTGGCATGCTGCGGGGATGGTCGTCACCGCACATGCGGGGCGTTTGCTCGGCCGGCAACGCGAGCGCGCTGTGCTCGAGCGGCTGCTGGATACCGCGCGGGACGGCCACGGCGCCGTGCTCGTCGTGCACGGAGACCCCGGCGTCGGCAAGACCGCGCTACTCCAGTACGCGGTCGAGGCTGGCGAGGGTTTTCGCGTCGTTCGGACCGCGGGCGTCGATGGGGAGATGGAGCTCGACTACGCAGCGTTGCAACAGCTCTGCTCGCCGATTATGGGATTCGCCGAGCGCCTGCCCGATCCTCAGCGTGACGCGCTCGACGTTGCGTTCGGCCTCAGCGCGGGAAATGCCTCGAGTCCGTTTCTCGTCGGGCTCGCGGCTCTCGGCCTCCTCTCCGAAGCTGCCGAGGAGCAGCCGCTCCTGTGCCTTGTCGACGACGCGCAGTGGCTCGACGGCGCATCGGCCCGAGCGCTCGCGTTCGTGGCTCGCCGCCTGCTGGCCGAGAGGATCGCGCTCGCATTCGCGGCGCGTGACGTGGGCAGCGGATTGGCCCGCTTCCCGCAGCTCCGCGTCGATCCGCTCGGCCGCCGGGATGCCCGGGCCCTGTTGGAGTCCGTCCTCGCCGCGCGGCTCGACGAGTCCGTACTTGAGCAGATCATCGCCGAGACCGGCGGGAATCCACTCGCTCTGATCGAGCTCCCTCGCGGGCTTTCGCCCGCCCAACTCGCGGGCGGCTTCGGCCTGCCCGCGGCGCTGCCGCTCTCCACCGGCATCGAACGAAGCTTCACGCGACGACTCGCGCGGCTTCCCCGCGAAGCGCGACGGTTGCTGCTGCTAGCGGCCGCAGAACCGGTCGGCGACCCAGCGCTCCTGTGGCGCGCCGCGCAACAACTCGGGATTCCCGAGACGGCTGCGCACGCCGTGGAGTCGGAAGGCTTGCTCAAGCTGGACGCTGCAGTGGCGTTCCGCCATCCGCTCGTGCGCTCGGCGGTATACGGCGCTGCCGACGCGCACCAGCGACGCGAAGTGCACCGGGCGCTCGCGGCCGCGACCGATCCGGAACTGGACCCGGATCGCCGTGCGTGGCACCGTGCGCGGGCGGCGTCGGTGCCGGACGAAGAGG
>JALYLC010000751.1 GCA_030774435.1 Actinomycetota bacterium | reverse complement strand
CTGCCGTGCTCGGCATTGCGGCAGCGGGCTGGCATTCGTCGCCCCCCGCGCCCACAGCCCAGTCCGGGGTCGTCCGCCCGTCCGAGATCGTCGTCGGCTGGAACACGACCGGCGCGGTGGACGGTCGCCCGATCGTCAGCCCGGCGCGGCCGACGCCCTGACTTTGTAACGCCGCCTGCGAAAAGCGCGGGCGGCGCGATCGGCATGCCCTGGCCATGTTCGGCGCGGGACGCGGGCGCCTCCGGTACAGTTCGTGCGCCCTGCGAGAGCTGATGAAGGAGCGCGTGTTGCCCGCTGAGGACCGTCCCGCCGGGAGGATCATCGAGATCAAGGGCGTCGTGCTCGACGCGGTGTTCGACGCCCACCTGCCGGCGATCTACAACGCGCTCGAGACCACGATGCCCGATGGCCGAACGCTCGTGGCCGAGGTGCAGCAGCATCTCGGTGACGACCGCGTGCGCGCCGTCGCAATGGATGCGACCGACGGCCTGGCGCGCGGCACGACCGTCTACGACACCGGCGCGTCGATCAGCGTCCCGGTCGGCGATGCCACGCTCGGCCGCATCTTCAACGTGCTCGGTCAGACCATCGACAAGGGCGATGACGCGGCGGTCGACGCATCGCCGCGCTGGGAGATCCACCGCGAGCCGCCGGCCTTCGACACGCTCTCGCCGACGGCCGAGCTGTTCGAGACCGGCATCAAGGTCATCGACCTGCTCGCCCCGTACGTGAGAGGCGGCAAGATCGGGCTGTTCGGCGGCGCCGGCGTCGGCAAGACAGTGCTCATCCAGGAGCTGATCAACAACATCGCTACGCAGCACGGCGGCGTCTCCGTGTTCGCCGGCGTCGGCGAGCGCACGCGCGAGGGCAACGACCTCTGGCGCGAGATGACCGAGTCCGGCGTGATCGAGAAGACGGCGCTCGTGTACGGCCAGATGAACGAGCCGCCGGGCGCGCGCCTGCGCGTCGGTCTGAGCGGCCTGACGATGGCGGAGTACTTCCGGGACGAGGGCGGCCAGGACGTGCTCCTCTTCATCGACAACATCTTCCGCTTCGTGCAGGCGGGCTCCGAGGTCTCGGCGCTGCTCGGCCGGATGCCCAGCGCCGTGGGCTATCAGCCGACGCTCGCGACCGAGATGGGCGAGCTGCAGGAGCGCATCACCTCGACGACCAAGGGCTCGATCACCTCCGTGCAGGCGATCTATGTGCCCGCCGACGACCTCACCGACCCGGCGCCCGCCAACACGTTCGCCCACCTCGACGCGACGACGACGCTCTCGCGTGCGATCTCGGAGCGCGGCATCTACCCGGCCGTCGACCCGCTCGACTCGACCTCGCGGATCCTCCAGCCCGGCGTCGTCTCCGACGAGCACTACGACGTCGCCACGCGCGTGCAGCAGCTGCTGCAGCGCTACAAGGACCTGCAGGACATCATCGCCATCCTGGGCATGGACGAGCTCTCCGACGAGGACAAGGTCGTGGTGACGCGCGCCCGCAAGGTCGAGCGCTTCCTCTCCCAGCCGTTCCACGTCGCCGAGGTCTTCACCGGCAGGCCCGGCAAGTACGTCAAGCTGGAAGACACGATCCGCTCGTTCCGCGAGGTGCTCGAGGGCAAGCACGACGACCTGCCCGAGCAGGCGTTCTACCTGCAGGGCGACATCTCGGACGTGGTCGCCGCGGCAGAGGAGCTCGCGGCCGGCGCGAGCGCATGAGTGCCGAAGGGCCCAAGCGGCTCCGCGTCGAGCTGGTCACGCCGGAGGGCCCCGTGTTCGTCGACGACGCCAGCATGGTCGTCGTCCCGGGCAAGGCGGGCGAGCTCGGCGTGCTCCCGCGCCACATCGCGTTGATCGCCCAGCTCAAGCCGGGCGAGACGCGCGTGCGCACGCTCGACGACCAGTGGCTGTCGTTCGCCACCGGCGCGGGTTACTTCAAGATCCAGCACGACCGCGCGTCGGTGCTCGTCGAGAGCGCCGTCGCGGTCTCGTCGATCGACGCCGAGCGAGCCCGCAGCGACCTCGAGGACGCCCAGCGCCGCCTGGCCGAGGCAGAGGCGGGCGCCGAGGACGGGCCGGAGCGAGCGCGCGCAGCGCGCGACGTGGCGGACGCCGAGAACCGCCTCAAGGTGGCCGGTCGCACGTAACGCTCGGTGGTCGAAGCTAAGACGTACTCACAGAATGACCGTGGCGTTCGGAGGTCTCGAATCGCCTGCGGTCTGGCAGACCTGCGGCGACCCTGGGCTCGCGCAAAGGGCCGCGCGAGCCCAGGGATCCACTCCCGCTCGCTTCGAGTACCCCGACCACTCACGCTCATTCTGTGAGTACGTCTAAGTGGTCTGGCTCGTAAGTTCGCCGACGTATCGGGGGGTTGGGTGTCATGCGGCCAGCGACGCGGGTTGTGGAGTGTCGGCCTTGGCGAGCAGCTTGTGGAGGTCGGTGCGGGTGAACTTCCATTGGAAGGGCGCGGCGATCTCCTCGTAGCGGCGGCCGAAGGCGAGGAGGTGGTGCTCGAGCGTGTCGAGGTCGGCGAAGTCGTTGGGGGTCACGACCTTGCGCTGGACGACTGAGAAGTAGATCTCGGCCTGGTTGAGCCAGCTGGCGTGGACAGGGGTGTGGACGAGGATCAGGTTGGGCCAGGCGCCTTGGAGGCGATCGATCGAGCGTTTGCCGCGGTGCGCGGAGCCGTTGTCGACGATCACGAATACGCGTTGGGCCTGCTTGTAGGGGTGCTGAGACATGAACTGATCTACGAGCGCGTCGAACGGTTCGATTCCGTCCTTGGGGGCGCAGCGGTCGAAGATCTTCGCCCGTCGCGCGTCCCAGCCGGCGAGGTAGCAGAGCGCGCCTTTGCGCTCGTACTCGTGTTCGACCTTCCGCGGCTCGCGGGGTCGGGCGGGCAGCGTCGGGTGCTTGCGCGCTCTGGCTTGGATCGAGGGCTTCTCGTCGGCACACACGACGTAGTCGCCCGGGTGCAGCCGCTCGCCCTCCCAGCGGCCCTGGTAGAGGTCAAGGATCGGGCCTGCCTTCTCGGCGAACCGCGGGTCGCGCGGGAAGATCCACGAGCGGTGCTGCCACGGCTTGATCGCATCTGCCGACAGCCAGCGCCAGACGGTCACGCCGCTGATCTGCTCGACGATCCCGCGCCCGACGGCTTCGCGCGCGAGCTCTGCCGCCGACCAGCGCGACAGCGGCACGCCGTGCTCGGCGGGCAGCGCGCACGCCATCGCGGTCACCTCAGCGCGAACGTGAGGGGGGGAAAGTCGGGGGCCTTCCCCGTCGCGGCAGGTCGTCAAGACCCGCCAGGCGCTGCTCGAAGAACCGCTTACGCCACTGCGAGACGACATCACGACCGCAGTCAAGCCGCGCCGCGATCTGATCATTGCGCAGCCCGTCCGCTGCCAGAAGCACCATCCGGGCGCGCGTCACCTGCCAATACGGCGACGTATACGACCGCGCCAAAGACTCCAGAAAGGCGCGCTCATCCGTCGTGAGCTCGATCCGATACGGACTGCGCCTGGGCATCAGAACCCCCACACGACGGGAACAAGATGCCACAGACGCTAATCGCCACCACGGACGTTCTAATACGACGCCTTACTTATGAGGAGCACCACTAAGCGGCGTGCTGGGCGCTGGTGACGCTGGGCTCGAGCAGCCACTTGTCCGGAGCCTGGCGCCAGCTGTCGAACCCGCTCAGCAGCGCTATCGCATCGGGCGCGACCGCGTTCAGCTCGATCTCGACCGTGCGCAGCTCGCGCACGGCAGCGGCCCGCTCGGCGTCGCGCTTGGCCTGGCCGCGGAGCCGCGCTCGTTCGCCGCTCTCGTGGCGCGCCCGCAGCTCGCGCTCGAGGCGCGTGCGCTCGCGGTCGAGCTCGACCACCCGCACGC
>JALYLC010000750.1 GCA_030774435.1 Actinomycetota bacterium | reverse complement strand
TCGTTGATCGCCGGCAGGATCTGCTGTTACGCGGATCGGTCGCGACCGGCGAGTGCGCGAGCGGGCCGGGTCACAATCGGGAACCATTCGTCGAACGAGTCGAGGAACTCGACGAGACGCGCGAGACTCGGGTAGCGGCGAGCGTAGTCGGCGAGGCTGTCGTCACCGGCGAAGGCGAGCCGTACCAAGTCCGCGCGTGTGCAGACCACGTCCGCGTCGTCCGCATCGTCCGAGCCGAGCTCGGTGGTGCGATGGTGCAGGACGCCGCGCTCGACGGCGATTCGCACGTTGCAGCCGGCGTCCGGCAACGCGAAGGTCACAGCGATCGGTTCCGCCGACGCCGCGCGGGGACCATCCAAGCGCATTGCGAGGAAGTCCAGCACAAGGCCAAGTGGCATCGCCGCCATCGTCGTCTCGTCGAGCATCGTGCCAACGTGCCGTGGTCGGACACCCAACTCGAGCTCGTCAGCCGCGCTGAGGTAGAGGCTCCGCCACATCGTGCTCTCGGCCGCGTAGCCGAGCGAGCGGTATGTCGCGGATAGCAGCCGCCGCGGTGGGACGGCCTCCGGATCGCTCGCGACCGCGTGATCGAGGAGCTCGGCCGCCCACCGCGCGTCGCCCGCGTCGATCGCAGATTGGGCGAGATCGACGACCGCGTCGACGCCGCCGAGCGCGGCAACATAACGCGGCGAGGAGGCGCTGCGCGGGAGCGCATGCAGGGTCGCAGGGTTGCCGTCGAACCAACCGAACGCACGCTGGTAGACGGCCTTCACGTTGTGGCTGAGCGTGCCGTAATGCTCACCACAGCTTGCGTGTCTGAGTTCGGCCGGCAATTCGAGTTGCTCGGCAATCTCCGCGGCGGTGAGGCCGTGACTTGCGAGGCGCAAGGTCTGGTCGTGCATGTAGCGGTAGAGGTCGCGTTGGCGTGCGAGGTGCTCCAGCACGGCATCCCGTCCCCACGTCGGCCAGTGATGAACGCCTGCGAGGACCTCGACTCGAGGGCCGAACCGCCGAATCGACTCATCCAGCGCCTCGCTCCAACCCTTCGCGTCGCGCACGAGCGCCCCGCGGGGGGTGAGCAGGTTGTGCATGGTGTGGCTTGCGTTCTCGGCGACGCAGAGCACGGCCGTGGCCGGAAGGAACAGGTGCATCGTCGCCGGCGCCTCGGTGTCCGGGGCAAGCTGCAACTCGATCTCCACACCATCAATCTCGATCCCCCGGTCGTCAGGGCCGATCTCCATCGTCGGCGGAACGAGACCGTGCGTCCCGGCCGGATCCGCCTTGCCAAGGCCGGCATCGAGGTGCCCGTCGCTCCGGATCGCGAGCAAAGCGCCGTACATCACGCTCGACCGCCGCGAGGTGACGTTGCCTCCAAGCAGCGACTCCGAGAAGATCGCGGCAAGGAACCCAGCCGGAGCGACAACGGGAATCTCGGTGCCGCACGCGGCATCGAGCAGCGCGGTCGCGCCGCCGTAGTGATCGCTGTGGCTGTGCGTGTAGACGATGCCGGTGATCGGGAGGCGCTCGACGTACCGGTGGACAAGATCGACGGCCGCGCGAGCCGTCTCTACCGTCGTGAGAGCATCGATCGCAACGAAGCCATCTCGCCCGCGAACGAAGGTGATGTTCGCGAGGTCATAACCTCGAACCTGGTAGACGCCCGGAACGACCTCGAAAATACCGTGAGCGAGGTTCCGCCGTGCCAGCCGCCAGAGCCGTACCGGAACGCTCGCAGGAGCCACGGACGACGACAGCGCTTCGATGTACGGCCGCAAATCCAGCGAACCCGCGATCACGGGCGGATCGAGCTGTCCGAGGAGCCCGCGCCAGACCGCCGGATCATCCTCGTCGCGATCGAGTCGGCTGGCGGTCACGTCGCCGAGTCTACGAGACCAATTTCAACTGCTGCCTCGCCGTTCAGTCCGGACGCCCTTGGCAGTGCCGGACCGCTTGACCGCCGCGATCTTGTCGCCGTGGGTCGCGAGCTCGCGCTCTGACGATGAGTCTTGGGATTATCCCCGGTCTACCAAGTCGACGGGATAGGGCGTTCGAGCCCAGCCGGACGTCGCAGACGTGTTGAGGGGTGTTATCCCAGGGCGACAGAGACCCGCGGGAATCGAGGACGAGGAGAGCAAACCCATGAGTGTTGCGTTTCCAGGCGAGTCAGCGGAGTATCGGGCGGCGCGCGAACGACTCCTCGACCAGGAGATCGAGTTGCGCCGCGCAATGGAGGAGGTGGCCGCTGCGAGGCGGGCGCTGCCGCCGGGTGGCGCCGTGACCGAGGACTACCTCTTCCGAGGGAAAGGTGCCGACGGCGCGGCGAGCGATGTGCGCCTGTCGGAGCTGTTCGCGCCCGGCAAAGACTCGCTCGCGATCTACAGCTTCATGTTTCCCCGCGACCCAGGTGACGAGCGGCCGCGGCCCGCGGCTGGGCAAACGGCCCTGTTGCCGCTCGCAGAAGGCCCGTGTCCGTCGTGCGTCGCGCTCCTCGATCAGTTCGAGGGCGCCGCCGAGCACGCCACGCAGCAAATCAACCTGGCGGTTGTCGCCAAGACGCGGCTGCCGCGCCTTCTCGCGTTTGGCGAGGAGCGTGGCTGGCGACGGCTGCAGCTGCTGTCCTCGGCCGCCAACAGCTACAACCGGGACTACCTCGCCGAGACTGAGAAAGGCCACCAGAGGCCGATGCTGAACGTGTTCCACCGCGACGGGAGAACGATCCGCCACTTCTGGGCCTCGGAGCTCTTCTATGCGCCCGTCGACCCCGGCCAGGATCCCCGCCACGTCGGCACGCTCGAGCCGGTCTGGAACCTGTTCGACCTCACGCCGGAAGGGCGCCCAGCCAACTGGGACGAGCAACTACGCTACTCATGAGCGATGCACTCGGCGCGGCGAGCACAGTTGCGGCGAAGGCTGTGCTCGGCGGATGCGACCCAGCTTCTCGCTGTCCACCCCGGGGACTGCGGTCTGGCAGATGGCTCACCGCGCCTTGACGAAGCGATCCGCTATCTCGACCGCGCCAAGGTGCGGGAGGCGCCATCCGCTCTTCAGCGCTCGCGGCGAACGAGCCTCACACCCGGCGGTGCGCAGCGCCAGAGGCGACGGTGTAATCCCCCTTGTGGACCTTCCCGACGCCGCTGGCCACGTGAGGCTACCGCGGCCAGTATTTGACTGCACAGCGCACAGACCAATTCCGTGCGTTACTCGTCGTTCGTGCTCGAGTGCTCTGGTGCGTCATAGTGATGAGCGAGGACCGTCGCCCTGTCCCAATCACCGATCGTAGAAATCGCTCGGACGCTCGAAAGCGTGTCGATCTGATTCAGCCCTGATCAGAAGACGTAGCGGCTGCTGCTTCGCCTCTCGCGTCGTCGTCGTTCGTCGGCTCTTGACTCTCGAGCAGGAAGATCTCGCTGGCGACGTCTGTCTTGGTGTCGATGCCGCTGATGAAGGCGATCACGGTTCGGCCTGTGATCTGCTCGACAGCTTCGCGGAACTCGATCTCTGCGCTGTATTGGAAGAGCATGCGCATGTCGCGCAGTCGTTGGTGTTCGTCGAGTGTGCTGAGTCGGCGTTCGGCGCGGGTGAGCGTGTCTCGGAGGAAGCAGGCGATCGCATCGGGGCCTACGTAGTGGCTGTGGGTGCGGCCGGGCTCGCGGCCGAATTGCTCGGTGTAGACGGCCTTGATCGCACCGCTGATATCGGCGAGTTCCGCCGGGTCCGCGGTGCCAGCAAGCTCATTCGTGTCTTGGTCAGTTGGCATGGCGCCTCGTTTCGGTTTCTCCCGAGCCAGGGCCCGCCGCGTGTGCAAAGACTGCGGCGTGAGCCAGGCGCGTAGAGGGAGCGCGGTGGATGAGCCGGCGTAGCTGTTCGCTTGAGTATTCGCTCTTCTGGATGAGCGAGACGAAGTGCTCGCGTAGGAAGCGTTGCTCGCTGGGCGAGAGTGCGCGGCCCGTGAGCAGGACAATTGGAAGCCCGCGCGTGGCCGGGTGCTCGAGCAGCTTTTCGATGGTTTCGAATTCCTTGGGGCCGGGCTCGGGGAGATCGAGCACGAGCACGTCGGGTTGGCGTGCTGCGATCATGGCGAGGGCTTCTAGGCTGTCAGCTGCTTCGCCGAGGTCGCCGCCGTCGTGCGCTAGGGTCTCGACGACCAGCCGGCGTAGCATCTCGTCGCCGCCCACGACCAGAACCAAGGAGCGAATCTCGGAGAGCTGGTGCGCGACGGCCTCGCGTAGGTGTTCGGGCGTGAACGGCTTGGGTTGAAAGCCGGCTGCGCCGAGCGTGGTCGCGGTGTTGCGTCCTTGCTCGGCGCCGCAGACGATGACCGGGACGTGAGCGGTCGCGGGGCTGGCTTTCAGGCGTACCATCACCTGCCAGCCGTCGAGTTCTCCTGGCAAGTCGATGTCCAGGCAGATCAGCGCCGGCGGCTGCGTCAGCGCAAGGTCTAGTCCCAACACGCCGGTGGCGGCCAGCTCGACCTCCAGACCGTCGAGCGCCAGGCTCTGTGCGATTCGGGTCGCGAGCTCCGTATCTTCTTGAAGAACGAGCACTCGCATGGGGCGGACTGCTTCAGTGCTGCGTCGGGCGCTTGGCAGCTCGAACCAGAACGCGCTGCCGGTGCCCTCGCTGCTTTCGAAACCGATGCTTCCGCCGTGCGCGGCGACGATCTCCTGACACAGCGCCAAGCCTAAGCCGGTCCCGCCGATCTGGCGCGTGTCTGAGGAGTCGACGCGGAAGAACTTAGTGAAGACCTGCGGTTGCTGCTCAGCCGGGATGCCGAGACCAGCGTCCGTCACCTCGACGTGCACAAAGCCGTCGCGCGCAGTTGCCGTCATCGCTACAACTCCGCCATGGGGCGAGTACTTGATCGCGTTCGAGAGGAGGTTGGCGACTACTTGTCCGACGCGACTGCGATCACCGACCACGCGGAGTGACCCGTCGGGAGCGACGAGTTTGAGCGTGTGACTCGCGGACTGCCCCGAGAAGATGTCCACCTGGTGCTGCAAAAGCGCCAGGAGCTCGAACGATTCCAGCGCGAGCGTGAATTGCCCCGCCTCGATCCGCTCCAGGTCGAGGAAATCGTCGAGTAGCTGCGCGAGACGCTGCGCCTCATCGTGAATGGTCTGCGCATACCGTTCGCGGGTAACTGCGTCGAGATCACGGCGCAATAGCAGCTCCGCAAAGCCGAGCACGCTCGCAAGCGGCGTGCGCAGCTCATGCGACACGGTCGCGACGAGCTCGCACTTGAGCCGTGCGGCCTCGCGCGCTGCGGCGAGCTCGGAATTCAGCGCGGCCACGCGCCTTGCTGTAAATCGATCACTCTGCGCGACCTCGAACTTGACCACGACGGCACCCCTCCACGATCGAATCGTCGCCGGCCGCGGTCGCTGGGACCGGCTCACGCGCCGACCGACCGATCGGCATCGTGCGACCGGGGTGCTGGGGCCGCTCTCACAACCTACACCCGATTGCAGCGTACGTGCAGGCGGTTTGCACGCTGTGCCACAAGCGCCCGAGGAGTCCGTCGAGCCAGTCGAAGAAGTTGGCTCAACCACGCTGCCTACAGGCGATGGGCCCGGAGGGATTCGAACCCCGACCGGAAGCTTCGAAGCACACATCGCGGCCCGAGACGCGTGACAGCGCGCGACGACACACGACGCCGAAGCCTCGATGTCTAGACGCGTTGCGCCGGCATTCCCCCATAACCACGCGACCTGTTGGCGCAACCTTGCCGAATCGTTTGGCCCACTTCTGGGCCACTTGGCCGCGACGCTCGCCGCGAGCGAGGCGAGGGTGCGGAAGAGGTAGGGCGCTGGGCGAACGGGAGGATCTGCTCCATGGCTCGGGCGTTGCAACGATCCTCGATCTCAGACGCGGCGAGGATGTGCTACGAACATGTGTTCGTGACCGCCCAGGGCTCCCGCTCACTCGTCTTCGTCGTGATCTCGCCGGCGGCGACCTGCTCGAAGCGCGGACCGCAGCATCCGATCTGCCGCACGTCGGCCTCGACGAGGCGGCTGCGCTGCTCGTCCTAATTGCGGTGGGAGGAGTCGGTGCGGCTGTAGCGCGAGGGCGGGGAGCCGATCGCTGGAGTCGCGCGGCGGCTGGGGATGTCTGCGGAGACGCTGCGCCGTTGGGTGCGGGACGCCTCACGCGGCGCTCAGCGCGGCTCTTCCCGTCTACCGGCTGCATGGCGCCACCCGATCCCCTGACCGGTGGGACACGGTGCTCAGGTCACGTGCTTCTGCGTTGCGCTCAGGTGCGTAAGGACGGCGAGGATGCGGCGGTGAGCGTCGTCGCTTTCGGATACGCCGAGTTTCATGAGCACGTGACGCACGTGGGCTTCGATGGTGCGCTCGCTGAGGTAGAGGCGCCGTGCGATACCCGTATTGGTCAGTCCCTCTGCCATCAGCTCGAGCACCTCGCGCTCGCGGTCGGTGAGCTGGGTGAGTGGATCGTTTGCGCTCGGTGCCGCGACGAGGCTGGCGACGACCTTGGGGTCGAGCGCGGATCCTCCATGGGCCACGCGCTCGGCGGCCGCGAGGAACTCCCTGACCTCGAGCACGCGGTCTTTCAGCAGGTAGCCGAAGCCCCCGAGCGAAACGAGTGCGATGGCGTGTGTCGTTTCGATGTGCTGAGAGAGAAGGAGCACCCCCAGCTCCGGATGCGTGCGTTTGATCTCCCGCGCGGCGCGTGCGCCTTCGTCGGTGAAGCTGGGCGGCATGCGGATGTCCACGACGACGAGGTCGGGGTCGCGCTCTGCGATCGCGCGCGGTAGCCCGTCGGCGTTCCCTAGCGAGGCGACGACCTCGTGCCCGCCGTCCTCGAAGAGTCGCGCTAGGCCTTCGCGCAACAGCACCTGGTCCTCGGCGATCACGACCCGCACGGCAACTCCGCGGTCAGCGTCGTGCCCGCACCTGGCTCGCTCTGAAGCCGGAGCGTTCCGCCGAGGGCGGCGACACGGTCGGCGAGACCGCTCAAGCCGGAGCCGTGGATCGGCGCGGCGCCGCCAACGCCGTCGTCGGCGACCGAGACGACGAGATGCCCGTTCTCCGTCGCGGCGCTGAGGGCAATTCGGGTCGCGCATGCGTGCTTGACGGCGTTGGTGAGGCCCTCGCAGCCTATGAAGTAGGCCGCCGTCTCGATGCCACGCTCGAAGCGTACGCTCGGGACACTCAGATCGACCGGCAAGGGGGCGCGACGGGCGAGCTCGCGGAATGCAGGGGCCAACCCGCCGTCGAGCTGCGGCGGAGGCAACCCGCGCGCCAGCTCGCGCAACTCGTCGATCGCGACCGCCACCTCCGCGACTGCACCGTCGAGCGTCAGACTGGCCCGCTGCGGCGAGTCCGTCAGCTCGTGCTGTGCGTGGCGCAGCGCAAGCCCGATCGAGACGAGCCGCTGCTGAGCGCCGTCGTGCAGGTCGCGCTCGATCCGTAGGCGCTCCTCGTTCCCTGCCTCGATGATGCGCGCTCGGGAAGCCTCGACTTCGGCAAGCTGGCGGCGCAGCCCGACCCGCAGTCGCCCGATCTCGATCGCGAGCCCACCAGCCTCGACGAGCTTTCGGAGCAGTCCGTGCTGTCCCGGCCGTGTGCGGCTGTGGAGGACGAGCCCGAGCGGCTGCCCGCCGCGCTCGATCGGGACCCGCTCACGCGTGTCGTTCGGGAGGTCGGCGGCCGGCACTCCGCGCGCGTCGACATAGAGCTCACTTTCGGGGAGGAAGAAGAGAAGCTCGAGCCGGGGATCGCAGCAAAGCTCGCGCAGGACGTCCTCAACGGACTCCGGCGCTGCGTTTCCCACGCGCAAGGCCTCAAGAAGATCAGCCATCCGGTGCAGCGCCTCGTAGCGAGCACGGTTGAAGCGTCGATCCACACCATCCTGAACGCGCGCGCGCAGCGGAAGGAACGCAAGCGCGACGACTAGCGTGGCGCCGGCGGTCGCCCATCCAGAACCGCGCCCGAGCGCCGTCCCGAGCAGCACGGTCGTCGCCGCAAATGCCGCCCCGAGGACAAGCGAGAGCGCGCCGTAGACGAGCGTGCGATTGATGACGAGGTCGATCTCGTAAAGGCGATAGCGCATGATCGAGACACAGGCCGCGATCGGGAGCGCCGTGAGAGCGAGGGCCACGAGCACGGCGGCGAGCGACGTCACGAACCAGAGCGCGACGGCCGACGGCAGAACGATGGCGGCGATGGTGGCGACGAGGACAAACCCCTTCAACTGCTGGCGTTCGACGGCGTCGGAGCGGCGGAACCGATGTACCAGCGACCACGAAGCCGCGAGCTGCGCAGCAATCATCAGCGTGACGCCGATCGCGAACAGCGCTCCCGTCGGCAGGGCATCAACGGCAACAGGGTTGCGACCGCCGGGAAACTCCTGGTCGTGAGCCGAACCGAGCGACCAACCCGCGATCGTGAAGACCGTCCCCACTGCGCCGATCCAGATCGCGGCGCGCCACCTGCGACTCGGAAGGCGCCCGTCCGGGATGAGCAAGAACGTCAGGATCCACCCAAAGCCGCTGAGCTGACGGCCGGCCGAGGCGAGCAGCGCGGCGGCATCGCCGCCACGCCAGCCGTCTTCAGGCGCCCGCAGCGCCCAGCCCTGCGCAGCGTCCACCATGACCGCGCTGGACAGGGCGGATACGCAAAACACCCATCCAATCGGGTTGCGCGGATGCCGCGAAGCGATCAGCGCCCCGGCGCCCGCGAGCGTCAAGGAGTAGAGCGCGTAGAGCCACGTGTCGTACGAGGGCTCGCGGCCGAACGAGAGCGAGATGGCTGCGATCTCGACAGCCAGCGTCAGCCCGAACAACGTGACCGGGAGCGGCCTTAGCTGCCAATCCCTCATCATCGGAGCATTCTCGCTCGGCGGCATCAAAAGAGAAACAGTGGTGGTGCCGAGAATGAAGCAGTACTGGCACTGAGCCCGGTCCAGCGCCCGCGCTGATGACGAGCCGTGGGCGACGCCGTACCGTCGCGGCATGTTCAGCGTGGCGAGGAGAGCGGTCGCTCGCTCGATCAGGCGAATGGCGCTTGCATCGGCGGAGCCTCGGGTCGCCGGTCCCAGTTCAGGGGACGTGACCGGCGAAGACACGACGGCAGCTCCCCTCGAGCTCGCCCCGCCGCGTCAAGCAGGCGTGCGTCGTGCGCTTCGAACGGTCGGGCATGCGGCTGGCTGGCTGCACCTGGCGCTTGCGAGCGCTGTCGTCCTCGGGGTCTTCGTGCAGGTGTACCTGGTCGGCTCCTACATCTTCGGCGCCGGCCAAGGGGCGCTGGATGCGCACCAGTCTGCGGGCTTCGTCGTCCAGGGCCTGGAAGTGCTCGTGTTTCTCACTGCGCTTCTCGCCTGGCTTCCTCGGGTTGATCGCCTGCTGTCGCTCTCGCTTGCCGTCGTGGGCTCGGTTCAGGCCGGTTTGGCCAGCGCCGACCGGTGGGTCGGCGGGCTGCACCCGCTCCTCGCGCTCATCGTGCTCAGCCTCGCTGCAGCGCTTGTGCAGCGTGGCGCGCGCCGTTGCCGTGCGCCCGTCGAACCCGTCGCCGGGAGCACCGGATGAGCACCGCACCGGCGTTGACGGCCTCGGGCATCGTTAAGCGCTACGGCAAGCGAGTGGTGCTTGACGGCGCCGGGCTCATCCTGCGGCGAGGCGAGGTAGTCGCCGTCGTGGGCGAAAACGGCTCGGGAAAGAGCTCGCTACTGCGCATCTGCGCCGGACTCCTGGCCGCGGATGCCGGCACGGTTGAGCGGAGGGGCCGGGTCGGCTACTGCCCGCAGCAGCCGGCGCTGTTCGAACTGCTCACCGCGCGCGAGCACCTTGTCCTCTTCGGCCGCGCGATTGGACTCGACCGTGCGTCTGCGCTGCGCCAGGGCAGCGCGCTCATGGCGGAGTTCGGCTTCCGTGGCTCGGACGACACGGTCGTCAAGGCGATGTCAGGCGGGACGCGGCAGAAGCTGAACCTGACGCTTGCACTCCTTGGGAACCCGCAGGTGCTGCTGCTCGACGAGCCCTACCAGGGCTTCGACCATGGCACGTACGTCGACTTCTGGGCTCACGTCAGTCGCTGGCGCGACCAGAAGGTCGCAGTCGCCGTCGTGACCCACATGTTGACGGAGCTCTGGCGCGCCGACCAAGTCGTTCAGCTCACGTGCCACCGAGCCCTGTCGGAGGTCGCATGATCTCCGGCGCCTGGTGGACGGTCGCGAACTTACAGACGCGGGAGATCCTTCGCAGACGCGCGGCGTTGTTCCTGCTCCTGCTGTTTCCGCTGAGCTGGTACGTCGCGGAGGCGGCCGCCGGCATCGAGTATGCGATCGGAACGGGCGTCCTGGCGGTTGCCTGGGCGACCGCTACCGCCGCACTGTTTGCCTTCCTTGCTGCCCGCGATGTCGACCAGCGGCTGGTGCAGGCAGGCTACCGGCCTCGCGACATCGTGCTCGGCAGGCTGGTCGCGCTGCTCGCCATCGACGCGATCATGACGATCGTGTTCGGGATCGTGATGGTGGCGGGATCACGGCCGGACCGAACGGGAGACACCTTCCTCGCGCTTGCGCTGGCCTCGCTCGTCTCGACCGCGGTTGGCTGGCTCACGTCAGCCGCCGTGCCGCGCGAGCTCGAGGGAACGCTGCTCCTCATCGGAGTGGTGGGCCTGCAAGTGAGCATCCCGGTCTCGGCCTCCGCCGACTTGTTCATTCCTTACTACGCACCGCTGAGGCTGACCGACGACGGCCGCACTCCGGTCGGGCCGCTCGGGCCGACCGTGCATGCAGTCGTCTGGTCCGTGCTTATCGCGCTCGTGGCGCTGACGCTCTGGCGGCGACGGGTGCTTGTTCACATCGCCGACACACCGCGGCCCGATCGCCGACCGCTCGCCTAAAGGCTTAGATACGGCCGCAAACTTCGCGCAAGCCGACTGACGTGCGCAAGGGCACAAGCCCGCATGAGTAAACCGTCTGCGCCGATGGGCCCGGAGGGATTCGAACCCCCGACCGGAAGCTTCGAAGCGCATCCCGCAGTCCTTGACGCACGATCGCGCGCCACGACAGACGACACGCAAAGCCAATTGCCATGCGGGATTGCGACCGGTTGAACCGCTCGGTTCAACGACGCCGTTTTCGGTTGAGCTCGAAACGTTTGTGCCACGAGTGTGCCACGGGCGTGCCGTTCAGCACAACCTTCCTCGGCGCGCCGGCCCAGCGTTACGCGCGCCGACACCGAAGTGGTATCCTTACTCCTATCTAAGAGTAAGGAGCAGGAATGGATGTTGCCGCGCAACTCTCGTCGAAGGGCCAGCTGACGGTGCCGAAGGTCGTTCGCGACGCTCTCGGTCTCTCAGAAGGCGATCAAGTCGTGTTTCGAGTCGAAGGCCAGCGCGCCGTGCTGGCTCGTAC
>JALYLC010000749.1 GCA_030774435.1 Actinomycetota bacterium | reverse complement strand
ATCGTGACCGAGCCGTCCTCGTGGTGGCGCAGCGACGACGGGCCGAGCTTGGAGGTGGCGCCGTCGTCGTAGCTCTCGCCGCCGTCGGGTCCTCCGTAGGTCAGGTACTTCGCCTTGCCGCCGGGCCAGTCGGCGAGGTCCTTGGGCGGATCGTCCTCCTCGAGGTCGGACATCCGCTCCTTGGCCTCTTCGACCTCCTGCTCCTCCCTCTGAGCGGCGTCCTGGGCGGAGACGTCGCCCGAGCCGGCGTCGGGGTCGGCAGCGTTCTCCTGCTCCTGCTGTTCTTGGGGCATGGCCGGGGATTACCCACGCACCGGGCCCCGCAAAAGGAAACGGCGGCCCTGGAGGGGCCGCCGTCTCAGCCATCCTTGAAGTCCGTCCGTGGTGAGCCCTTGTCGAGCTGTCCGATCGCCCTCCAGACCCTATGGGCGTGTCGTCCGGCGGTTGTTGAAGGCTGTTGGTCGACGCCCCGCGCATCGCGCGGAGTTCGACAGGTCGAGGATTGGGCCCTCGGCCGCGACCACAGGATGGAGGGCGCCGACCATGCCGAACGGTATGCGTTGGGTCTGGCTGGACGTTCACGCGCACGCGAGCGCCGTGGCCGTGTTCAACGACGCCACGGGGGAGGTGATCACGCGCCGGGTCAACGGGCGGCCGCTGGAAGTGCTCGACGTGCTGCGCGAGCTGCCCAGGCCGGTTCGCGCGGTGTATGAGGCGGGGCCGACCGGCTACGGCCTGGTCCGCCGCGCCCGCGCGGAGGGGATCGAGATGGCGGTCTGCTCGCCGGGTAACATCGAGCGCCGGCCGGGTGACCGGATCAAGACCGACAAGCGCGACGCGATCCGCCTGGCGCGGCTGTTCGCCGCCGGCGACCTGCGGCTGGTCTGGATCCCGAGCGAAGAACAAGAGCAGCTGCGTGACCTGGTCCGCTGCCGCGAGGATCTGCGCTCGGACCTGATGCGCGCCCGGCACCGGCTGGCGACGTTCTTGTTGCGCCGCGAGCGCTACTTCCCGGGGCCGGGGGGCGCTGGACGATCAAGCACCGCCACTGGCTTTCCCAGCAGCGCTTCGACGACCAGCCGTCGCGGATCACCTACGCCGACTATCTGCACGCCCACGACGTGCTGCTCGCGCGCCGGGACCGCGTCGGCCGCGAGCTCGAGCAGCTCGCCCCCGACTGCGTGTGGGCCGAAACGATCGCGCGCTTGCGCTGCCTGCGCGGGGTCAACACCCTGACCGCGCTGGGGCTGTGCGCGGAGATCGGCGACTGGCGGCGCTTTGATCATCCCGACCCGCTCGCCGCCTACGTCGGGCTGGTCCCGTCGGAGCACAGCTCCGGCCAGACCCGCCGGCTGGGCAAGATCACCAAGGCCGGCTCCAGCCACGCCCGCCGGCTGCTCGTCGAGGCCGCCCTGCACTACCGCCTCTCACCCTCGGTCGGCGGCAAGCTCGCCGTCCGCCAGCGCGGCCAAGACCCGGCGTTGATCGATCACGCCTGGCGCGTGCAGCGGCGGCTGAACGCGCGCTGGAACCTGCTGAGAAACGGGCGCGGCAAGCCGGCCGGGATCGTGACGATCGCGATCGCCCGCGAACTCGTCGGCGCCTGTTGGGAGATCGCCACCGCCCCCTAAATCATCGACACATCCGTCTGGCGCGTCGAGGCGGCGCGGCGGTCCGGGCATCGCGCACACGAACGTCCGCGCTTTCGCCTGTGAGCCAACCACCCAGGTGGCGCCGCTCGATTTCAGACAGCGGACGCTGCGACGAACCGAGGTCCTGAGACCCACCGCGGTCTCGCATATGAGGCTGACCAAGCGTCGCGCCCACCCGCACCCCGCGCCGCCCCGACACGCCAGACCACACCCACCGCAACCATCAACGCCCACTGAGCCCGGGCGCCCTCACCCCTGCGCCCTTGACAACTCCACCCCCATATGAGGCGAAAGCCAGAGTAACTCCTACGCCGGCACATCGCTCATCGCACATCCGTCCATCCAGGGCCGTATCAGCTCTGCAGGCGGGTTGCTAGCGGGCGTCCGTCCCGCTCGAGGTCTCCACGACCGGCGTCTCGAGGGCGCGGGGCGCCGGGAGGTGGTGGGAGGGCTCGGGGATCGGCGGCGTGGGGAGCCGCAGCCGGCGCGCTGTGCGCGGCTCGAAGCCGGTGACGGCGCGCGCGAGGGCGAGCGCCGTCAGGGCGATG
>JALYLC010000748.1 GCA_030774435.1 Actinomycetota bacterium | reverse complement strand
CGTCTGGGCCGCAGTTGACCCGCAGGAGCCACGATCGCAGGCCTGGGTAGAACTGGTTGTCCCAGGTCGAGTAGAGCGAGTTGCTGACGTAGAGCCGGCGGCCGTCGAGCGAGAGCTGGAGCATCTGCGGCCCGCCGTTCAGTTGGCGGCCGGCGTCGCTCGGCTTGCCGAGCTGGACGAGGTTCGGCTGCGCGGGCTCGAGTGCTTCGCAGCCGCAAGGCTCGGGCTCGGCGGACCGACCCTGCCGCAGGCCGAAGAGTGCGGTCGCCGGCTCATCGCGCTCGCCCCATTCCGCGAGAGCGGCCATCGGATCCTGATGGAAGCGCTGGAGCAACGTGGCAACGTCGCCGAAGCGCTGCTCGTCTACGACCACTTGCGCGTCCAGCTCCGCGACGAGCTCGGCGTCGCGCCCAGCCAATCCGTGCAGAGCGTCTACCGACGCCTGCTCGGCGACGCGCCTGCCGGCAGAGCCTAGACCTCCTCGGCCTGCGCCAGAATGTCCTCGCGCGAGACCTTGCCAACCAGCTCAGGATGATCGGCGCGCAGGTGCACCTGCGCCTTCTTCCACAGCTCGTCGTCGTCCTTGCCCTCGAGCACGACGCCGCACACGCAGTTGATCCGCTTCAGGCTTGCATCGTACGCAAGACACGAGCTGGTGGCAGATGATCGCGGAGGTCGCGATACATGCTTGCCGGGTTCGCCAACCATGCTCATATATCTGTAATTTGCAGGGCCTTTCAGCGCGAGGCGAGTGTGGTACCTTGGCGCATGCGCCCGGAGTCCAGGAGCGCAGGCCCGCACCGCCGGCCCACCTTGGCAGACAGACCGACGGCGCGAACAAGAGAGAGGTTACCGATGCTCCTACTCGGCTACCGACGAGACGGCACACTCGACAAGCGTCCCCCGCCCGTCGATCTCATGCGTGTGAAGCTCGCCGCGCTCTCCGCTGCTCGGGACCAGCGCTCGCAAATCTACCGCGTGACACTGGTGGATCCGCTCGCCGGCAATCGCGTCGTGTGGGACTCGGACGCCGCGCTCGGCATCGTGCCCACCACGAACACCGACTAGCCCGTCAATCGGCTGGCCAGGCCGCGTCCGCGATCTCCTCGGCTTGCTCCATCACGATCAGGGGCGCGTAGCCTCGGTCGTGCTCGCTCGGGAGCACGCCTGCGCCTTCGATGACGGAGGCGAACATTCGCAAGTGCTGGGCGCCCATGGCAGCGTGGACAGGCTGAAGTCCGCTTCCGTCAGCGACCCAGTCCCAGGTGATCCAGACCAGTTCGCGGCAGGCTTCGGGCGTTGCGGCTTCGGGTGGCGTGAATGGCGTGATGACCTTGATCCGCTCCCGCTCCTCCCAGAGATCGACTTCGCAATGCACCTGGAACGCGTCGTCCGAGAACTCGGTGGGCATCCAGTCCCGCGCCCGCGTGGCGAGCCGAAGCGTGTCGTGTTCGTCCTGACGGCTCGTCGCCCGCGTGATCTGCTCGAGCTTCGCATCCGCGAAAGCCGAGACGTCGTTCAGCAGTGCGAGGCCGTCCTCCGGCTGCTCCTCGAAGCTGCAGAGCATCGCGTCCGCGACGAGCATGGGCAGCCAGGTCGCGAACGCATCCATGTTCTGCTGGGAGAAACCGACCCGGTCGTATCGCGCGCCCCGGTCGACCTGGAACGCGATCCAGACCCGCTCGTAGTCCGGTGTCGGAGGACCTGACTGGGATCGAGAGAACGGCCACGCCACAAGCGCATGCTAGACATCCTCGCCCTCTTTTTCAGAGGCGTCGCGCGTCTACTTGCGAGCCGACGGCTGCGCTCGAGCGAACGGACGCGGTGTCCGGAGTTGTGGCGGTGCGCCGCGTCGTCACGCTCGTACATATCAGGCGGCGCCGAGCAGCACGAAGGCGTTGTCCGACGGGTCGCGCGCCAGCGGTCCCGCGGGGTCGTCCTCGACCTCCACGCCGCCGGCGGCCACGCGCCCGGCCAGCGCGTCGCGCTCGGCCGCGTCGGGCAGCACGATCTCGAAGCGCCGCAGCGCGGCCGAGCCCGGTGCCGGCGGAGGCGCTCCGCCGCTGCGCCACGTATTCGCGCCAACGTGATGGTGGTAGCCGCCCGCCGAGAGGAACACAGCCTGCCCGCCGTACTCGGCCATCAGGCCGAAGCCGAGGAGGTCGCGATAGAACTCCGTGCTGGCGGGGACGTCGGCGACCTGCAGGTGCACGTGCCCCATGGTGGTGCCGTCGGGCTGGCGCTGGAACGGCTCCGTCTCGGGGTCGTCGAGCTCACCCAGCAGCCCGTTGAGATCGAGCGGATCGGTGCCCATGCGTTCGGCGACCTGGCCCTCCCACAGCTCGCGCGGCCGGTCGTGGTAGATCTCGATGCCGTGCTTGTCGGGATCGCTGAGGTAGATGGCCTCGCTGACGAAATGGTCTGACGCACCGGAGAGGCGCACGCGCTCGCGCACGGCATGCGCCAGCCAGCGCGCCAGGCTGGGCCGGTCGGGCAGCAGCAGGGCGAAGTGGAAGAGCCCGGTGCGTCCCGGTGCCGGTTGTGCGCCCGGCTCCTCGACAAGCTCGAGCAAGCGCGTCGGACCCGCGCCGAGGGTCGCGCGGCCATCGCCCTGCGCGAGCACGTCGAGGCCGATGGACTCGCGGTAGTAGGCCAACGACCGCTCGAGGTCGGCGACGGTCAGGTGCACTGCGCCCATGTGCGTCTGGGGCGGAATCGGCACGCTCATGCGGCATCCACGTGCGGCTGGATCCAGGCGGCGAGTGCGTCCAGATCGCCCTGCGTGAGCTCGTGGCCGACCGGCTGGCGCGACACCTGCACCTCCGCGCCGCCCGCCGCCAGCAGCTCGGCCAGCTCCTCGATCTGCTCGGGCGAGCTGTACGGATCGGCATCGCCCGCCTCGATCAGGACGTCCGTGCCGGTCAGCGAGAGCGGCGCGTCGGGGCGGTATGGCAGCATCGGGCGCAACAGCGCGGCCCCGCGCAGCACGCCGCCGTGGCGGAAGAGCAGCTCGACGGCGATGTTGGCGCCGTTCGAATAGCCGAGCGCGATCACGCGCCCGGCGTCGCGCCTGTACTGCGCGCACGCGTCCCCGACCCACCGCGCGAGCTCGGCGCCACGCAGCCGCAGGTCGTCCAGGTCGAGGTTGCCCATGCCGCGCCGCGCGAAGAAGCGCGCGGCCACGCCACCCTCGAGCACCTGCCCGCGCGGGCTGAGCAGCGCCGCGCCGGGAGCGAGCTGGCGGCCGAGGTCGATCAGCTGGTGTTCGTCGCCGCCGGTGCCGTGCAGCAACAGCAGCGTGGCCGGGCCGCTGCCCGGCTCGTAGCGGTGGACGAACACCTCGGCGGCGCTCACGCCGGGTCGGGTCGCCACGCGCGGATGTCCGGTAGGGGCGTCAGGACGGGCTCGATGCGCGCGCGCAGATGCTCGAACGCCGGCGGCAGCGAGAGATGCTCGCCCAGCGACTCGAACGGCTCGTCGACGGTGAAGCCGGGGCCAAGCGTCGCGATCTCGAAGAGCACTCCGCCCGGCTCGCGGAAGTAGATCGAGCGGAAGTAAAAGCGGTCGATCACCGGCGTGGGATGCAGACCGAGCTCGCGCACGCGCTCACCCCAGACCTCGTGATCGTCGAATGTCGAGGCCCAGGCGATGTGATGCACGGTGCCTGCGCCCGGGACGCCACGGACGTCGGGCAGCGGGTCGTAGGCGTAGGTGCCTCCGCGCTCGGCGCCGCGCGTCTCCCAGCCGTCCTCGAACGGCTTGAACTCGAGCGCCTCCTCGAGCAGCTTGCGACTCGAGTCGGGGCGCATGCTGGACGCCCGCACGCCTTCGAAGCCCTGCAGCGCGAACTCGGCCGGAATCTCCCGGTGATGCGCGATCAGCGGAGGATCGGGGCGAACCACGGCTGCGAGCTCGTGCGCCATGCCCTCGGGGTCCGCGAACAGCAGGCGGTCGCCGGCGCGCTCCGTCGCGACGCCTGCGCCGCCCAGACGCTCGGCCCAGAAGTCGAGCGCGTCGCTCGAGGCGACCCGCCAGATGATGCGGTGCACCATTCCCGGGCCGGCCCGGCCGGGCGCGGCGCCGGGATATTCGAAGAACGTGAGGTCGGCGCCACCACTGCCGTGCTCGTCGGCGTAGAACAGGTGGTAGACGCTCGGATCGTCCTGGTTGACGGTCTTCTTGACCATTCGCAGACCGAGCACGCCGGCATAGAAATTGACGTTCCGGGGGGCGTCGCCAGTGATCGCCGTGATGTGGTGAACGCCCTCCAGCTTCATTGCGAGTGCAGTCTAGGCGGCGCCCGGCAACGGGAACAGGTCGTCTCCCAATTCGCGCGTGCGGCGCTCCACGAACTCGCTCAACTCGGTGTGCACGGCCTCGTCCAGCGGCGGCTGCTCGTAGCGCTCGAGCGCCGCCCGCCAGAGCACACCGGCGCGATCGCGGGCGTCGTGGGAGCCGTTGCGCTTCCAGCGCTCGAAGTTCTCGGTCGACGCCAGGGCGGGCCGCCAGAAGCACTCGCGGAAGCGCTGCAGCGTGTGCTCTGCGCCCAGGAAGTAGCCGCCCGGCCCGATCTCGGCGTGGGCCGAGAACGCGAGCGCATCCTCGTCGAAGGTGACTGGCGTGAACTGCCGGCGCAGGAGCTGCAGCAGCTCGATGTCGAGCACGAACTTCTCGAAGCAGGTCACCAGCCCGCTCTCGAGCCAGCCCGCCGACTGGTAGACGACGTTCGCCCCGGCCATGAAGGCGGCCAGCAGCGTGTTGAGCGATTCGTATGCCGCCTGGGCGTCGACGCTCTGGCTGGCCGTCAGCGTGCCCCCGCCGGCCCGCCAGGGGAGGCCGTAGCGGCGCGCGATCTGGCCCGAGGCATACAGCCCCAAGACCGATTCGGGCCCGCCGAAGCTGGGCGATCCCGACTGCATGTCGATGGCCGAGAGGAACGAGCCCATGACGCAGGGACCGCCGGGGCGGATGAGCTGCACCAGGGCGATGCCGGTCAGCACCTCGGCCATCTGCTGTGCCAGCGCAGAAGGGATCGAGACGGGCGCCATCGCCCCCATGAGCAGGAACGGCGTCACGATCACGGGCTGGCCGGCGGCGCTGTAGGCCAGCATCGCCTCGAGCATGCGCACGTCGTAGCGCAGCGGCGAGTTGACGTTGACGTTGGCGAACATCACGGGCCGCCGCTCCATCGGCTCGCGTCCGCCGGCCAGGATCTCGCCCATGCGGATCGTGTCCTCGCAGGCCGTCCGCGACATCGGCATGCCCTTGAAGATCTTGTCCGAGTGCAGGATCACGGCGAGCGTCTGGACGAGGTGGCGCGAATCGAGCGGCACGTCGTCGGGCTCGCAGATGTTGCCGCCCGGCGTGTCGAGCTCGGGCGCCATCTGCGCCAGCTTGATGAAGTTGACGAGATCGGCGAGG
>JALYLC010000747.1 GCA_030774435.1 Actinomycetota bacterium | reverse complement strand
TCCGATGTGCGCTCGTTCGTCGTCTGCGAGGCCTGATCAGGCCCGCGCGCAGACGTAGACCTGGTCGCCCTGGCGGCCGTCCAGCGGCTCGCCGCCGAACCCCGCCTCCGCCGACAGCACGGTCAGGCCGGCCTCGGCGCACAGCTCGCGCCACTCGGCGGCGTTGCGCCACTCCAGCGTCATCGGCACGACGCGCCCGGGCAGGCGCACCTCCAGCTCCAGGCGCCGCTCGGCCGCGTCCCAGAGCGGTCGCTCGGAGATGCCCTCGCGCCGGGCGATCCAGCGGTCGTGCGTGGCGCGGATGTCGGCGGCGCTCGGCTCGAACACGTCGAACACGAAGCGGCCGTCGTCGGCGAGCAACGAGGCCGCTGCACGCAGCGCCCGCCTGCGCTCGTCGTCGCCCGAGAGGTGCATGAACGTGCGGAAGGGCGCGATCACGCAATCGCTCTGCGGCAGCGGCGGCGGATCGCGCAGGTCACCGACCACCGTTTCGATCAGCTCGTCCACGCCGAGGCGTTGTGCGCGCCGCCGTGCCTGCGCGAGCATCGTCGGCGATGCGTCGAGCGCGATCACGCGGTGGCCGTGCCGCGCAAGCTCGATCGCGATGCGGCCACTGCCGGCTCCGAGCTCGATGATCGGCCCGCCGGCGCCCTCGCACGTGAGCACGTAGAACGCGATGTCGTGGTCGACGCCCGCGCACCAGCGGTCGTAGAGCGGCCCGAGCCGCTCGTAAGGCTCCCCGCCCGGTGCTGCTGCTCCACGTCGCACACGCGGTAGAATGGCGGCTCCGGCGCCGACGGAGACGAGTAGGCGGGCGCCGTCCGGGACAGGGAGCGGGGCCGTGACTGAGAGCCCCCGCGCGGGCGGTCCGCCGAAGTTCACCTCCCGAGCCGGGCGAGACGCCGTCGAACGGGCGGAAGCGAGGGGCGCCGGCAAGGCGCAAGCAGGGTGGTACCGCGGGGGCTCGCCCTCGTCCCTGCATCGACGCGGGGATGTCAATGGAGGACGCGGCCACCCTGGAGCGACAGGGGCGCGAGCAGCTCGAACGGGCCACCACGGCCGACGAGCTGGAGGACGCACGCGTCGAGACGCTGGGGCGCTCGAGCGCCCTGACGCTTGCGCTGCGCGAGCTGGGCGCACTGCCGGCCGAGCTGCGCGGAACGCGCGGCCAGGAGCTGAACCGCGTGCGCGGTGAGCTCGAGCGGCTGCACACCGATCTGCGCGAGCGCTTCGAGGCTCGCGAGCTCGATGCGGCGCTCCAGGCCGCGGCGGTCGACGTCACGCTGCCCGGCGATCCCGTGCCGCGAGGCACGGCGCATCTCCTGACTCAGGTTCAGCGCGAGATCGAGGACGTCTTCGTCGGGCTCGGCTTCCGCATCGCCGAGGGGCCCGAGGTCGAGCTCGAGTACTACAACTTCACTGCCCTGAACACGCCCGAAGACCACCCCTCGAGGGCCGAGTCGGACACGCTCTGGATCAGCGACGACGTCTGCCTGCGCACGCAGACCTCGCCCGTGCAGGTGCGCGTCATGGAGCAGCAGCCACCTCCCGTGTTCGTGATCTGCCCGGGCCGCGTCTACCGCCGCGACGCCCTCGACCCGACGCACTCGCCCATGTTCCAGCAGGTCGAGGGGCTCGCGGTCGACCGGGGCCTCTCGATGGCGCACCTCAAGGGCACCCTCGAGCACTTCGCCCGCGCGCTCTTCGGGCCCGACCGCGAGATCCGGCTGCGCTCGCACTACTTCCCGTTCACGGAGCCGAGCGTGGAGCTCGACGTCTCGTGCTTCCTGTGCGGCGGCAAGGGCTGCCGCGTCTGCTCGGGCGAGGGCTGGATCGAGATCCTCGGCGCCGGCATGGTCGACCCGAACGTGTTCGGGTTCGTACCCGGCTACGACCCGGAGGTCGTGTCCGGCTGGGCCTTCGGCATGGGCATCGAGCGCGTCGCGATGCTCAAGTACGGCATCCCGCACGTCAAGAGCTTCTACGACAACGACGTGCGCTTCCTCGAGCAGTTCCGGGGGGCCGTGCGATGAAGGTGCCGCTGCAATGGCTCGCGGACCATCTCGCCGAGCTGCCGCCGCTGGACGAGCTCACCGAGCGCCTTTCCCTCGCCGGCGACAAGGTCGAGGGCGTCGAGCGCCGCGGGCTGCCCGCCGAGGACGGCGTCGAGCAGCTGATCGTCGCCGGGCTCGTGCTCGAGGCGGACAAGCACCCGAACGCCGATCGCCTCCAGTTCTGCCAGGTCGACGTGGGGGAGGCCTCGCCGCGGCCGATCGTGTGCGGCGCCTGGAACTTCGCCGCCGGCGACACCGTGGCGGTGGCGCTGCCCGGCACCGTGCTGCTGGACGGCCGCCGCATCGCGCGCTCCAAGCTGCGCGGCGAGACGTCCGACGGCATGATCCTGTCCGAGCGCGAGCTCGACATCTCGCCGGACGGCGAGGGGATCATCGTGCTGGGCGAGGGCTGGCGGCCGGGTGAGCCGCTGGCGGCGCGCATGCCCCTGGCGCACGACGTGCTCGAGCTCGAGGTCACGTCGAACCGCGCCGACCTGCTCTCGATGCGCGGCGTCGCGCGCGACGTGCACGCGATCTTCGGCATCGAGCTGACGCCGCTCGACGACAGCGAGCCCCAGGCGCTCGGCGACCGCCTCACCGCCGACTGGATCAAGATCGCGATCGAGGACGAGGATCTCTGCCCGCGCTTCACCGCGCGCGTCTTCCAGCACGTCGCGATCGCCCCTTCGCCGCTCTGGCTCAAGGCCCGCCTCAACGCCGCCGGAATGCGGCCGATCTCGAACGTCGTCGACATCACGAACTACGTGATGCACGATCTCGGCAGTCCGTTGCACGCCTACGACCACGCGCGCATACACGGCGCCCGCCTGACGGCGCGGCGCGCGCGGGCAGGCGAGACGCTGCGCACGCTGGACGGCCAGGAGCGCGAGCTCGACCCCTCGATGCTCGTGATCGCCGACGCCGACGGACCCCAGGGCGTGGCCGGCATCATGGGCGGCGCCGACTCCGAGGTCGGCGAGAGCACGACCACGATCGTGCTCGAGGCGGCCAACTTCACGCGCGCCCAGATCCTGCGCACGTCTCAGGCACTCGGCCTGCGCTCCGAGGCCTCCAACCGCTGGGAGAAGGGCGTCGACCCCCACCAGGCCCCGCTCGCCTCGCGCGCTGCGGCCCGGCTGCTGGTGCAGCTGTGCGGCGCGCACATGACGCCGCGTTCGATCGACGTCAGCGGCGACCTGCCCTCGCGCGTGCAGCTGCGCGTGCGCATGGACCGCCTGGCGCAGGTCACCGCGCTCGACGTGTCCCTGGCGCGGGCGGTCGAGATCCTCGACCGCCTCGGCTTCGATCCGCGCGCCGGACAGGGCACGATCGACGTGCGGGTGCCGACGACGCGCTTCCTCGATGTCATGCGCGAGATCGACGCGATCGAGGAGATCGCGCGCATCTATGGCCTCGAGCACGTCCCCTCGCTGCTCTCGGTGGGTTCCGGCGGCGGCTTGACGGCCGCCCAGCGCGTGCGCCGCGCGGTCGCCGATGCCTGCCTCGGCGCCGGCCTGACCGAGGCGCAGACGCTCTCCTACGTGCCTGCGGACACGCCCGACAAACTCGGCCTGGGCCCGGACGATCCGCGTCGGGCGATGCTCGCCGTCTCGAACCCGCTCTCGCAGGACCACTCGCACCTGCGCACGCTGCTCCTGCCGAGCTTGCTCGAGGCGCTTGCCCGCAACGCCGCCTGGGGCCGCGACGATCTCGCGCTGTTCGAGAGCGCGCACACCTATCACCCCGTCGAGGGCCAGAAGCTGCCGCGCGAGCCCTGGACATTCGGGGCGGTCATGCGCGGGCGGCTGGGTGGCGCGGCCTGGAGGCGCGCGGGCGAGCCGGCCTCGTTCTTCCTCGGCAAGGGCGTGCTCGAGTCGATCCTGGGCGCGGTCGGCGTGACCTGCCGCGTCGTGGCGATGCCGGCGGCGTACGACCCGTTCCTGCACCCGGGCCGCAAGGGCTTCGTCCAGGTGCCGGGCGAGCAGGCGCTGGGCTTCGTCGGCGAACTGCACCCGGTGACCGCACGGCGCTACGGCTTCGACGATCCCGTCGTCTGCATCGAGCTCGACCTCGATCGCCTGTGCGAGCGGCTGGGCGACCCCCCGAGGGCGCTGCCGCTCTCCGAGTTCCCGCCCTTGCGGCAGGACATCTCGGTCGTGGTGCCCGACGAGCACCCCGCCAGCTCGGTGCTGGCGGCCGCGCGCGACGCAGGCGGCGAGTTGCTCAGCGAGGTCCACGTGTTCGACGTCTGGCGCGACGCCGAGGCGCTCGGCCCCGCACGGCGCTCGCTGGCGCTACGGCTCACGTTCCAGGCCCAGGACCACACGCTCTCCGACGAGGAGGTGCGGCCGTTCCGGGAGGCGATCGTCGAGCGCCTGCGCGAGGCCGTCGGGGCCGAGCTGCGCTCGTAGCGTCAGCTCGGGCGAGCGTCGGTGGAATCGACGACGCCGGTGGAGACGATCGTCTCGTACCCCGCCACGGTCCCGGCCGGAGCACCGGAGTACGCGGGGTCGGGCCTGGTCAGCGTCGTCCGGCTGCCGCGCAGGCGACCCGTCGCCGGGTCGAGGATGAGCTCATCGCGCGTCGGATCCCCGCGGTCGACCGCGAACGCCGTTCCCGGCCGGCGGAGCGCGTCCTTGGCCGGCCCGAGGACCCCCCGGCGGACGTGCATCGACACCTGATTCCGCGCGATGCCGAACAGCCAGGGTGCAGCGGAGCCATCGCACCGGTCAGCGAAGCCGCCGCGCTTCACCCAGGCGGCCGCGAACGTCTCGGCCAGCAGATCGGCCACGACGTCGCCGTCGCGCGTGCGCCGCCGCAGATACGACCGCAACGCGGGGCCGTGCCGGCGACAGACCTCGACGAAGTCATCGGACGCGCCGCCGGCGAGCAGGGCGGCGTCCGTGCGCGTCGTGCCGTGCAGGCGGTCAGGCATCACTCTGTCCATTGCGCGACGGCGGGATCTGTCACAGGCGGGTCGTGGAGGCCGTTTCGACCCGCCAAATGACATGCGCGGCACGTGTCATTTGGCCGCGGTAGCGTACGGCCATGCCGGCACCCTGGCCCGAGCTGCCCTACGACGCCTGGCAGGCGACGCGCGACACGCTGCACGCGCACACGCAGGTGCTCGGCAAGCTGGCGGCGGCGCTGGCTCCGCCGGAGCCCCAGTTGCAGCACGCTGCGCTGCGCCTCACCGCTCGTGGCTGGGAGACAGCGCCCCTGCCGGCGCCCGACGGCTCGGGCGCGTTCGTCGTCGCGCTGGACCTGCATGCCTACGAGGCGGTCGCAGAGCACAGCGATGGACGAGCGCAGCGCGTCCCGCTCACGCCCGATCGCGCGGTCGGCGAGGTCACGCGAGAGCTGCTCGCCGCGGTGCGGGGGCTCGCGGGCCCGGTGGAGCTCAATTTCACGCCGCAGGAGACGCCCTGGACCGTGCCGCTCGACGAAGACGACGAGCACGCCGCGTTCGACACGGCGCGGATCGACGCCTACTTCGCGGCCGCGATCCGCGCCGCGCAGGTGCTCGCGGCGCTGCGCGCCCCCTATCGCGGCCGCTCCACGCCGGTCAACGCCTGGTGGGGATCGTTCGACCTCGCCGTGAGCCTGTTCTCGGGCAAGTCCGTCGAGGCTCCTGGGGACGACTTCATCATGCGCAACGCGGGTGATGTGGAGCAGATCGAGGTCGGGTGGTGGCCGGGCGACGCGCGCTATCCCCGCGCGGCCTTCTTCGCCTACGCGCACCCCGCGCCGGTGGGGTTCGCGAACGCGACGCTGCAGCCCGCCGCGGCGCACTGGGACGCGACGCTCGGCGAGTTCATCCTCGACTGGGACGACATCCGCGACAGCCCCGATCCGCACGGAAGCGCGCTCGCGTTCGCGCGCACGGCGGTGCTGCACGCGTGCGCGCTATGCGGCTGGGACCCGGCGCTGGCCGCCAGCGCCGAGGGCATTCCGCCGCCGGTGTTCTAAACGAGCGGGGAACTTCGGTCTAAACGGCGTTGATGCCCGACACGGTGTGCCCGGCCGGGCACGTGCAGGTGTAGGCGAGCAGCGACTCGTCGGCCTGGTGCTGCATCCCGTCGGCCTCGTAGGCGACGCCGCAGGCCGTGCAGAAGGCCGGCGGGCGCCCGCGCAGCGCTTCCGCACAGGCCGGACAGGTGGTGGAGGCGTGGCGCGTGGTGACGAGCCTGCCGCCCGCGAACTCGTGCCGCTCGGCGAAGGC
>JALYLC010000746.1 GCA_030774435.1 Actinomycetota bacterium | reverse complement strand
GTGCGCGGCGGCCGGCGCGGTCGGCGATGACGAGGCGGTTCGCGCGCCGGCGAGCCGCCGCGTCAGGTGTGGTGGCGCGCGCCGCGGGAAACTCGAGCCAGGCCGTGACGCGCCGTCCGGCCGCCGGTGAGACCAGGTAGCTCGCGACCGACGTCGCGAGGACGGCCGGCTGCGGCAGTGCGACGAGCAATGCTCAGCCGAGCACGTCGGCGAGGCAGGCGGCGACGTAGGCCTGATCGTCGGCCGGGAGCCGCGTGTGGAACGGCAGGGCGAGCGTCGAGCGCGCAACGGCCTCGGCGATCGGGAACTCGCCGGGCCTGTGCCCCAGGCTGCGGTAGAACGGCTGCAGGTGGACGGCGGGCAGGTACGGCTTGCAGGCCACGCCGCGCTCCTGCAGCGAGGCCATCACGGCGTTGCGATCGATGGCCGCGTCGAGGCGGATGACGTAGACGAACCATGAGCGCACGTCGCCGGGCGCGGTCGGAGCGGGGATCGTGACCCCCTCGATGCCCACGAGCAGCTCGTCGTAACGCGCGGCGACCGACGCGCGCGAGGCAAGGATCTCCTCGAGCCGCTCGGTCTGCGCAAGTCCGACGGCGGCCGAGAGCTCGTCCATGCGGTAGTTGAAGCCGAGCTTGTCGTGCTCGAGCCAGTCGCCGCTGTCGGAGCGGCCCTGGTTGGCGAGCGAGCGCAGCTGCGCGGCGAGCGCGGCGTTGTCGGTCGTGACCATGCCCCCCTCGCCCGTGGTCATCTGCTTGTTCGGGTAGAACGCGAACACGGCGGCGTTGCCGGCCGCGCCGATGCGCCGCCCCGAGCGCGCGCTGCCGACCGCCTCGCAGGCGTCCTCGATGATCACGAGCGAGTGCTTCTTCGCGATCGCCCCGAGCGCCTCGAGGTCGCACGGGTAGCCGAAGACGTGCACGGGCAGGATCCCCCGCGTGCGCGGCGTGATCGCAGCCTCGACGGCCGCCGGATCGAGCACGAACGTGTCGGGATCCACGTCGGCGAACACCGGCGTCGCGCGCTCGAAGAGCATCACGTTGGCCGAGGCGACGAACGAGATCGGCGCGGTGACGACCTCGTCGCCGGCGCCGATGCCGGCCGCGCGCACGCACAGGTGCAGGCCGGCCGTTCCGCTCGAGACCGAGACGGCGTGCTCGCTGCCGCAGAAGGCCGCGAACTCCTTCTCGAAGTTGCGCGCGTACGGGCCCAGCCCGAGCACGCCCGAGCGCAGCGCGGCGAGCACGTACTCCTCCTCGTGCGGCCCGATGTCGGGCCGCGAGAGCGGGACCTGGCGCGCCGCCTGGACGTTCACGCCTTGGCGGGCGTCGCGGCGGGGTAGTCCAGGTACTCGGGGGAGAGCTCGGAGCGGCCCGACGTGATCGCGAAGAACTCCGTCTGGATGCGCTTCGTGATCGGGCCCGCGCCGACCTCGTGGTCGTCGATCGAGCGGATCGGCGTGATCTCGGCGGCCGTGCCCGTGAAGAACACCTCGTCGGCGTGGTAGAGGTCGCTGCGCACGATCTCGACCTCGCGCACCTCGTAGCCCATGCCGCGGGCAATGCGCAGCACCGTGTCGCGCGTGATGCCGGGCAGGCAGGAGGCCGTGGTCGGGGGCGTCGAGAGGACGCCGTTGTGCACCATGAACACGTTCTCGCCCGAGCCGTCGGCGAGGAAGCCCTGCTCGTTGAGCAGGATCGCCTCGTCGTAGCCGGAGTGCATGGCCTCCATCTTGGCGAGCTGCGAGTTGAGGTACTGGCCGCTCGCCTTGGCGGTCGCCGGCAGCGTGTTGGGGCCGATGCGGCGCCACGAGGAGGTCATCACGCGCACCCCGTGCTCGAGTGCCTCCTCGCCGAGGTACGCGCCCCACGGCCACACGGCGATGATCACGTCGACCGGGCAGTTGAGCGGGTTGATCCCCAGCTCGCCGTAGCCGCGGAACGCGAGCGGCCGCACGTAACAGGTCTCGATGCCGTTGGCCGCGATGACGTCGTGCGTGGCCTGGCGCAGCTCCTCGATGCCGTACGGCAGCTGCATGAAGTAGACCTCGCTCGAGCGCTCGAGCCGCCGCAGGTGATCCGTCAGCCGGAACACGGCAGGGCCGCGATCGGTGGCGTAGGCGCGAATGCCCTCGAAGACGCCGGAGCCGTAATGCATCGCGTGGCTCAGCACATGCACCTTGGCGTCCGCCCAGGGCACGAGCTCGCCGTTCATCCAGATCTTCTCGGTCTCCTGCATGCAACACACTCCAGAGGGGCGAATTGATGCTCACTGTATCGCGCGCAGAACGGGGTCTGACCCCACGCTGTGCGTCCGGTGCATGGCAAAGGGTCTGACCCGGTTTATGCGTCCGGTGCATATAAAGGGGTCTGACCCCGATTTATGCACCATGTGCCGAGAGTAACTTGGGGTCGGGCCCGGCATGTGCGTGTTGCTAGCTCAGGCGGACGAAGAGGGGCTGCGCGACTACTCCGGGCAGCGTTGCGAGCGTCTTCAGCAGCGTTGGGGACGGGTCGTCGTCCAGGGCGAAGGCCATCATCGCGTCGCCGCCAGCCGCTGAGCGGGAGAGGGTCATGTTGGCGATGTTGACGCCCGCGTCGCCGAGCAGCGAGCCGACGCGGCCGACCATGCCGGGTACGTCGTCGTTGCGCAGCAGTAGGAGACGACCGCCCAGCTCGATCTCGAGCGGGAGGCCGTGTACGCGCACGAGCCAGGCGCGGTGGTCGGCGCCCATCACCGTGCCGACGACGGTGCGCTCCTGCGGGTCCCGCACCGTGACGGCCAGCAGGTTCGTGTAGTCGGAGGCGCCCGAGCGGTGCTGCTCGGCTACCTCGACGCCCAGCTCGGCCGCGATCGAGAGCGCGTTGACGTCGTTCAGGCTGTCGTTGCCGGAGCCGAAGGCGCCGCGCAGGGCCGCCGAGGTGAGCAGGCGCGAGCCGGTGCTGGCCAGGCGGCCAGCTGTGGCGATCTCGATGCGCGTGACCTGTCCTTCGGCCAGCGCCATTGCGAGCCGTCCCAGCCGCTCGGCCACCGGCAGGAAGGGCTCGAGCACGCGCCGCTCTTCCTCGGGCACGAACGGCAGGTTGAGCGCATGCGCGACCGGGTGCCCGCCGAGCGCCGCCACGACCTGCTCGGCCACGACGACGCCGGCGCGATCCTGCGCCTCGCGCGTCGAGCCCGCCAGGTGCGGCGTGAGCAGCAGGTTGGGCGCGTCGCGCAGCGGCGAATCCGCGGGCAGGGGCTCCGTGGCGAAGACGTCGAGCGCGGCGCCCGCGAGGTGGCCCGAGCGCAGGGCATCCACGAGCGCGGCCTCGTCGATCAG
>JALYLC010000745.1 GCA_030774435.1 Actinomycetota bacterium | reverse complement strand
GGGCGCCGCGTCCGTCCCCCTCGCTACGACAAGAACACGAAGGTCGACTTGACGTCGTAATAGCCGGCCGGCACGGTGATCTGGTCCACGTCACCGGTCGTCGCGACGGGCCCGCCGCAGTCGGCCGAGTCGCCGATGTTGATCTGAACGGCCGCATAGGTCGGCGTCGCCGAGAGCGCCTGCTTGGTCAGCGTGGCCGGGGCCGAGCCCGTCGAGCCGTCGCCGTACTCGTAATAGAACTCGGGGCCGGGGTTGAGGTAGTCCTGGCGGTAGATCAGCACGCGCGGGTAGAAGCCGGCGGTGCCGTCCTCATTCGAGAGCACACCTGGGGTCGCACACCTGGGGTCTGACCCCGCCTGGCGGGGTCTGACCCCACCTGGCGGAGCCTGGCACCGACCGTCGGAGCGAGCCGAGAACCGTTTACCCATGCGGGAAACGCGCTGACTGGACGCCACAACGAGCGACGCGCGAACGCAGCGCCGGGACGTACGCCGACGCCGCAAACGGCCTAGACACGACAACCGCCACCCTGGGGTCAGGCTCCGCCACCTGGGGTCAGACCCCGCCTGGCGGGGCCAGACCCCGGCTGACGGACAGAAGCCGCTTGGACTTGACCTCGTTCACCCGGTCGGCGCTCACGCCGAGCCGCGGGGGCGCGCCGCCTCGTGCGGCAACCTCGGCCTCGCGCGCACCGGCCCGGCCGGCGCGCGACTGAGTTCCCATGCCGCCTCCAGTGCCATGACCGCCGCGGCGATCGCGACGAGGATCAGCGGACGCATGCCTCCGATCAACGTCACCGCGAGCACGGCGCCGCCGGCCGCAACGCGGAGACCGACGACCCAGTCGGCGCGCCGGGTCGCGCCACGGATCAGCGCCATCGCGACGAGATAGGCGGCGAGCCCCGCGCCGAGCGGCAAGCGCTCTGCGAGATCGAGCCGCTGCCCGGCTCTCGCGGCCTCGACGGCGAATTCGATTCCCACGGCCGCCGCTGCGATGCCGGCGAAGACCAGCAGGTGGCCCTGAGCCCAGACATAGCCGGAGCGCAAGCCGCCGGAGGGCATGCTGCGCCAGCGATCGAAGTACAGCCACCAGATCGCGGCCGCGATCACCAGTCCGAGGAGCGCGACGACGACCGCGGCGACGCATGAATGCGCATCGAGGCTCGAGATGGTGGCGACGACGGACTCGCCGAGCACGATCAGCGTGAAGAGGCCGTAGCGCTCGGCGATATGGCGAGCGTCGTACGACAGCGTGTCCAGCGACCTTGCAGCCAGAACGGGCGCGACCGTCAGGCAGACCATGCCGATCGCCCAGACGACCGGCCGGACGCCCTCGTCGAACGCCAGCGAGCCGAGCCAGATCGCCGCTCCCGCCGCATCCCCGATTACGTATCGCACGCTCAGCGAGCGTGAGACCGGAATGCGCACCCACGCGCGTGCGTAGAGCAGCGCCAGGAGTGCGAACAGGCATGCGTACGCGACCACGAAGGTCGTCGAGTCGCGGTGCGCCGCTCCCGGGATTCCGACCACGACTGCTCCCACGCCAGACATCGCCGCGAGCAACGCGGCCCGGTTGAACGCGTCATCGTCGTTGAACGCGCTCGAGTACCAGGTGAACCCCCACCAGATCCACCACACGGGTACGAACAGCCCTGCGAACACCGCGAGGCCCGTGAGTGAGCGGTCGTGATGCAACTCCGAGCCGAGCGCCCCCACCGCCGCGACCAGCACGAGGTCGAAAAACAGCTCGAGCCAGCTCGCCTGGCGATCCTCGATGACGTCGTCGCTGCGCACGGATCGCCACTCTAGAATCGACGGTCGTATGAAGTTGGAGCACGCACTGGCGATCGTGCAGTCACGACGGACGGCGCGGCCCCGACACCCGTCGTGGCCCCGCCGCAGTCAGAGGATGGCGGTCGGGTTGAACGGCGAGCCCGTGCCGCCGGGCAGGCGCAAGGGCTGGGCAATGGCCATGAACTCCCAGCGCCCCTCCTGCTCGCAGGCGTCCGCGATCTCCTCGAGGTTGAGGCTGTCGGACACCTGCATCCCCATCGCCACGACCTGCAGCGGATGGATCGGGTAGAGCATGCCGTCGACCACGCTGGGCACGGTCTCGCCGTCGCCGTCGGGGAAGAACGCCGCAATCTTGCGCTCGTGCATCCAGGGGATCGTGTCCACGTGGAGGCCGGCCTTGCCCTCCCCGGTGTAGCCGTTGTCCCAGGCGCCGAGCTCCCGGCGACGGCGATGGTGACCCGTGCGGAAGACGAAGATGTCGCCCTCTTCGAGGCGCACGCCCTGGGCGCGCTCGGCCTCCTCCAGCTCCGCGCGCGTCACTGCCTCGCCGGGCTCGAGGTACGGGATGCCGCGCAGACGGGGTATGTCGAGCAGCACCCCCCGGCTCACGACGCCGTCCGCGATGTCGGCCATCGTCATGATCTGCGCGCCGCGGCTCGTGACGGTCGACGCCGGCCGCCCGCCGTAGAGCCGGCCGTCGTAGGCGATGTGGCAGAGCGCGTCGATGTGCGTGTGGCAGTCGCCGTGGAAGTCCATGCCGAGGAAGTCCATAGCGAAGCGCAGCTTGCCCGAGCCGATGTCCAGGTCGTGCATCTGCGTCATGTGGTGGATCGCGGGGTTCGGGTTGTCCGGGCCGGCCACGTTGTTGATCGGGATCGCCATCGAGATCGGGCGTCCCGTGCGCACCAGCGACGCCGCCCGCCGGACGTGCTCCGGGGTGATGTAGTTGAGGGTGCCCAGGACGTCATCTGCCCCCCAGCGCCCCCAGTTCTTGACCGATTCGAAGATCGCCTCGAACTCGGCGAGCGAGACGTTCGGGCGGCGCTCGGTAGCTGTCATCCGGTCCTCCTCCTGCGTGGCCTGCCGGACGGAAGGTACCGAACGCCGCGATCGTGAGCTAGCGCCGCCGCGCGAGCGTGAGCTGGTACTCGGATTCGAGCCGCGGCCGGCCGGGCTCGCCCTGGTTGCACCTGCGGACGTAGCGCCGCAGCGCGGCGTCGAGCTCGTCGGCGCGGGCGCGGTCGTCCGTCAGCCGCTCGAAGACGCGCAGCACGGGCCCGTAGCTCGCGCGCATGGTCGAGCAGGGCGGGCGCGATGTCGAGAGCCGTGACGTCCGCCCCGGCGATCGCGGCCGGGATTGCCACGTTACCCGCGCCGCAGGCCACGTCCAGCACCTGCTGGCCGGGGCCGATCCGGAGCTCTTCGACGAGAGTCGGGCCGAAGCCGCGGATCAGCCGCTCGGCGACCTCCGGGTAATTCCCCGACGTCCAGACGTCGCGCGCGTCGCGCTGCGCCGGCGTCAGTTGCGTGAGACTGCTCATGACGTTCTCCTCCTCGTCGCTTGTTGGCGCCAGCGCGCCCTCCTGCGCCGCTTGATCCGGCACAGGAGCGCACGCTGTCGTGCCTCAGACTGCGGCCGGGACCGGGTCGGGGCGGATCAGGACGGTGTCGACGACGGGGGAGATCTCGTCGGCCGGCAGGTCGGCCCGATGGGCGTGCTTGCGGATCGCCTCGGGGCTCGTGGCCTCGTAGATGCAGACGGTGCCGAGCTGGCCGTTGCCCTCGTCGACGATGTAGCTGCGGATCCAGCGGACGTCGTCGGACATCTCCTCGTCCCCGACGCGCTTCGAGCGTGCCGCGGCCTCCTTGAGGGCCTCGGGCGAATTCCAGCCGTTGCGGCGGCGGATGGCGTACAGCTGCATTGCAGCTCCTTCCGGGTTGCTGACGAAGGTGAGCCAAAACTGAAATTTCACGGCTCGTCAGGCACGGTAGGCCCGCGCGCATCCGCGCACATCGGCAGGTGTGCCGTATCGGTCGCGAGCGCGTTGCCGTAGTGCCGCGCGCCGCTCAGCGCTGCATATTCCGGTGCCTGACCCCGGAATATGCAGTATCAGGCGGCCGGCTCGTAGGTGGTGACGACGACGTTCCTCCCGCGCGCCGGGCGCTGTGCGATCACACGCTTGGACGACGGCCGAATCGCGAACTCATCGACCTAGGAGTCCTCGCGCTGCACGCGCTCGGGCCTGAACGCGGGCAGGCAGACGGCGACGTACTCGCACTCCTCGAGCGTCGAATAGCGGATGCGCTCGCCGGCGCCGGTCAGGATCGCCTGACCGGCCGCGACATCGGTGTGCCCGGCGTCGTGCTCGACCCGGAGCGTGCCCCTCAGCACGAGCGTGTACTCGTCGAATTCCGGCGTCTGGAACGGCTCCTTCCAGTCAGCCGGTGCGCGCATGTGCGCGATGCTGACGCCGTCGGTCTGCGTGTTCACGCTGCCGACGTACTCGTCGATCAGCTTGCCGCCGGGCACGGGGATCGAGGTCGGGCTGGAGATCAGGCGGGGCATGGGGCTCCGGTCTCGTCGGTGTGCGGGGATCGTAGGTAGCCTCTCGCGCGTGCGCGTCTTCATCATGAGCGACATGGAGGGGATCGCCGGCGTCACGAAGTGGGACGAGACGACCGGCGGCGAGCCACTCCACACGGAGCGCTCGCGGCTGTACACCGAGGAGATCAACGCCGCCGTGCGAGGGGCGTTCACGGGCGGTGCGACCGAAGTTGTCGTGATGGACTGCCACGGAGCCGGCAAGGGCTGGGCGTTCAACTCGCTGATCCCGGATCAGCTCGATCCGCGCTGCGACTTCGTCGTGCAGCAGGAGTGGACGGAGTACACCGAGTTCCTTGAGCAGGGCTGCGACGCCGCCCTTTTCGTCGGCATGCACGCGATGGCGGGGACGCCCGACGGGGTGCTCAACCACACGGTCTCCGGCACGGGCTGGCGGAGTCTGGCATTCAACGGAACGGTCGTCGGCGAGACCGGCATCAATGCCGCCCTGTGCGGCACGTGGGACTGCCCGGTGCTGATGGTGACGGGTGATGCGGCTTCCTGCCGGGAGGCGACGGCGCTGCTCGGCGAGGGCCTGACCACCGTCGCCGTCAAGCAGGGGCTGGGCCGCTTCAGCGCGCGCCATATCGCGCCGGTCAGGGCGCGAGAGCTGATCGAGAAGGCCGCCGCCTCCGCGCTCTCAGACCGCACGTCCGTGCGCCCCTACGACCCCGGATCTCCCTGTGAGATCAGGGTCGAGCTGTCCACCAGCGACGAGGTCGAGCGCTACCGGCACCACGCGGTCGTCGAGATCGTCGACGGGCGCATGCTCGTGTCGCGCGCGGACGACTGGTGGACGGCCTGGCGGCAGTTCTACTTCACGTTCTTCCGCGACATCTAAGAGGCCGGGCGCGTTTGCGCCGCCTCCGGCGAGGCCTCCCAGAAATCGTCGATCTTGGTCGCGTCTCCCCGCCCGAGGCGGCGCGAGACCGCCCACATCTCGACGGGCTCGCCGCCCTCGTTGCGGTGCGAGCGGGGCGTGCCCGGAGCGACGCGCACGACGCTGCCCGAGCCGACCTTGGCGACGTCATCGCCGAAGCGCATCGTCAGCGTGCCTCGCGTGACGAAATAGAGCTCCTCGATGTCCTCGTGGTAGTGGCCGGTGCCCTGCTCGAAGTCTGAATGCGCCGGCACGCGGATGAGCGTCGCTGCAAGCTGCTCGCTCTCGAGGGCCTGGGTGAGCGACCGGAACTCACCGGGCACCTCGGTGCCGGCGTAGACGTCGTGGACGTCGTCGGCTCGAACGATCGAATAGCCCTTCACCTCTGGCGGCCTCCGTGCGGGTTCGGTTGATCGGTTTGCGTGATCATGCGCTCATGGCCAAGCTCGAGCCGGCGCTGTGGTGGGAGGTTCGCCGCGCGCAGAACCGCAAGGCGGCAACGTATCGCTGCCCGTTCTGCGGGTACCACCTCCACGCCACGACGGAACACATGCTGATCGCGCCGGAGGGCGATTCGAGCCGCAGGCGGCATGCCCACCGCGAGTGCGTGCTGGCCGCGCGCAAGCAGGGCCGGCTCCCGCTGCGCGAGGAGTGGATCGCAACCCAGCCGCGGTCGCCGTCGTTGCTGCGCCGGCTTCTACAGCGCGGGGAAACCGGCGGGGACGGACCGGCGTAGGCATGGCAGATGGTCTCCTTCCGGCACTCGATTGCAGTCTGCGCGCTCCTGGCGACGGTTGCCGTGCTCGGCGCGGCCTGCGGTGGCAGCGGCACATCGGCCATGACGAGCTCGAGCAACTCGACGGTCGCCACGGCCGACTCCGATGTCGGCAGCATCCTCGTCGACAGTCGCGGTGAGACGCTCTACCTGTTCGCGAAGGACAGCGGCGGCGTCAGTGCTTGCAGCGGCGCGTGCGCGAAGGCCTGGCCGCCATATGCCGCCAAGGGCGCGGCTCTGCACGTGGGCTCGGGCCTCAAGGCCTCGTTGCTCAAGAGCATGACGCGGGCCGACGGCACGAAGCAGCTCACCTACAACGGCCACCCGCTCTACACCTTCAGCGGCGACAGCAAGGCGGGCGCCATCACCGGCCAGGGCAGCAACGCCTTCGGCGCCCACTGGTACGTCGTGTCGCCGAAGGGAGCTGCCATCGAGAAGGCGGCCTCCTCAGCGCCGAAGATGGGCTACTGAGCCGACCTCC
>JALYLC010000744.1 GCA_030774435.1 Actinomycetota bacterium | reverse complement strand
GCGCCGCGCGCGGCGCGGCGCTCGTGTTCGACCCGACTGGCTGCACGGGTCTCGAGCGAGCTTCTTGGACGCCGCTCACGGCAGCATCGAACTGGGCTGGGGCACAGCGCATGGCAACGGGGCTTGTGGATGCGGCGCGGCCGGCGAGGGCGGGGATTGAGGATCCCGAGTTCTGGCTGCGCCTTGCGCGCAAGCTGCTCGCGCCACTGCTACTCGCAGCGAGTCTCGGCGAGCTCACGATCGCTGACGTCGTGCGCTGGGTTGACACCCAGGACGAGAGCGAGCCGCGCTGGATCCTCGACGACGCCGGCGAGACCGCTGCGCTCCAGGCCTTTGAGGCGAGCATCAATCGCGACCCCAAGACGAAGGGCGGCGCGTACGCAACGACCGAGACGATCCTCGAGGCCTACGCCGACCCCGACGTGCTTGCGTCCGCGATGACGAGCGACATCACCCCAGACGCTCTGCTCGATGGGTCGGCGAGCACGCTCTACCTGTGCGCGCCAGCCCACGAGCAGCGCCGCCTGCAACCGATCTTCGCCGCGCTCATCGCCGAGCTCCTCAACGCCGCCGTCGAACGCGCCAGTGCCACGGGCAAACCACTCGACCCGCCCCTGCTCGTCGTGCTCGATGAGTGCGCCAACATCGCGCCGTTGAGCAATCTCGACGCTCTCGCCTCAAGCGGAGCCGGGCAAGGCATCCAGCTCGTGACCGTCTTCCAGGACGTCGCGCAGATCACAACCGCCTACGGCTCGGAGCGTGCGCGCACGATTCTCGCCAACCACCGCGCGATGCTGCTCCTGGCGGGCATCACTGATCCCGAGACGCTCGAACACGTCTCGCGCATCATCGGCGACGAGCCCAGCCACGAAGTCTCCGCCACGCGAGGTTCGCGTGGGGAGCGCTCGACGACTGAATCGACGCGGTACCTGAGCCTGATGCCTCCAAACGCGCTGCGCCAGATGCGTCCTGGTGATGCGCTGTTGATCTACGGCCACCTACCGCCGGCTCGGCTCAAGCTACGGCCATGGTTCCGCGAGCGTTCTCTGCGTGAGCTCGCGGAGGAATCGGCTCTGTAGGCGGTCCCCCGCGAGCGATGCGCGATTCGGACATGCGCACGATCGCGGCGGAGGCAGAATGAACCTATGTCGATGGATCTCGATGGAGCGTTGGGCCAGTTCGACGCGGTCGATGCGAACCTGCGGCGTCTCGAGGCCGTCTGGCAGGAGCTCTGCGATCTCATTCCGGGTGGCATCGCCTTTTCTTCGGGCGACCCAGACTCGGCTCGCTATCAAGATCTATGCCGTGCTTTCCGCGAGATCCGACTTGGGCTTCCGGCAATCGATGGCTGGAAAATCGCAGCCGAGCCATCCGCCCTCAACGAGATTGCCCAGCGCCGATATGACGCCATGCTCGTTGATGAGCCCGAATACTCCGCTGGCGTCGAGGAAGACATCTTCGCCCCCGGTGATGCGCTGGCCGAGTATCGCTTCAAGTTCTCAAGGCAGCGCAAGGCCCTCGTGCGTGAGCGGGTGCTCCTGCTCCTCGAGCAGGTTGACGGGGGGCTGTCGGACCTGGTGCGCACGACAGCTCGAGACTCCGCCCCGCTTGGTGAAGACGCGCCTTGGGTGGCGCTCCGTCTTGCCATCTCCGAGATCGAGCGTCTGGTCGGCCATTCGGTGCGTCGCACGGGACGCTGGTCAGACTTGGCCAGGCATCTGTCATTCGCGCAGGGAGTCGATCTCCACGACATCGCTGAAGCTGACTGGCCCTCGGTCAGGCAGGACATCGAAGCCAGCCTCTACAGCGACTACGAGCCTCTTCCGGTCATGGTCGAGGATTTGGCCGGCCTCGTGGCCCAGCGCCCACGGGGGTCAGTGAGTACCGCGCTGAACTGGAGCTCACTTACGCCCGAAGCGTTTGAGCGGCTGATCTACAACATCGTTCGCGACGCGACCGGGTACGAGAACGTTCGCTGGCTGACGAGAACCAACGCGCCTGATCGCGGACGCGACATCTCGGCATTCCGCGGCTTGTCTGACTCACTCAGTGGAGTCGCGCGCCAGCGCGTGATCATTCAATGCAAGCACTGGACGACCCGTTCTGTCGCCCTCGCGGATCTCAACGAAGCAGTGGCTCAGACCCAACTCTGGGAGCCGCCGCCGGTTGACGTCTTGATCGTGGCGGCGAGCGGGCGCTACACGTCGGACGCCGTCGCGTGGCAAGAACGGCGGGAGACAGATCGAACGCGGCCGACGCTAGAACTCTGGGCGGAGACTCATCTCGAGTCGCTTCTCGCCGAGCGCGCGCATCTGGTTGCCGAATTCGGCCTCAGGGCTTAACTGGGTTCGCGCGTGAGGACACTGCTGAAGCGACCTAGCGTGCACCCGCACCGAGTTAGTCGGCGAGACTTCGAATGAGGAAGACGGCGGCATGCATCGCTGGTTGGACGATCTTCGAGTCGCCGAATCTTGGACCGTGAGCGTCGGAGTAGTTGTTGCGAAACGCGGCAAGGACTTCAGCTGCGCCGCCGACGGCGCGTTCATCGTTTCATGGGCGCACCGTCGCCGCCTACCGGCAGCTGAGACCCGAATGCGAGGCGTCCCTCGGGAAGATGGATACTGCTCGAGCGCCGAGGTTCGGTGACCAGCCCGTACCGGTTCAAGTCCCCGTCGGCAAGCTCGGCTTTCGAAGTGCTGCGCCCGGAAGAGGGCGTCAGGCCGCGCGGACTGGCGCGGACGCGACGCGGCGTCCGAGTGCGGCGAAGAGGCGTCCCACGGTTTCGATTGTGGGGTTGCCCTGGCCGCGCTCGAAGCGGCTGATCTCGCTCTGCGGGACGCCTGCGCGCTCGGCCAGTAGCGTTTGCGTCATGCGCGCCGCGCGTCGGGCTGCGATGAGCTCTACCGCGAACGCGTAGTGCGTGTCGAGGTCGCGAAGATCGGCGCACAGCCCGGCCTTCTCGGCCTCGGCCTCGATGTCACTGATCAGGTCATCAAAGTCAGTCATTGGAACCACGAGTTCATTATGGCTTAGATCCCATACGCGGTCAAGAGCGTCGCGAGGCCCGGAAGGCGCCGAGTCGCCGCCGCGCTTCTGCGATCTCCCGCTGTTGGCGGCGCTTTGACGGGTCCGCGCCCTTGTCGTAGCCGTGAAGGAGAAGGACGATCCTATCGCCGTAGGCGTGAAAGAACACGCGCAGGAGGATCTCCTCCGGCGAGTCGGGGGCGTCGGCGGGCGCGACGGTCCCCTCAAAGCGGTGGCCTAGTTCGGCGAGGTTGTAGCGCAGCCGGAACTCGCACAGGCCGTCTCCGAGTTGCTTGCCGAACTGGGTGCCGCCCACGCTTATGCCCATCGTCCCGAGAACGTGCTCCATCGCTTTGCCGAGCGCGGCGCGCTGCTCGCGGGTGAGCTCGCCGCGGATCCACTCGAGGACCGCCTTTTGCCCGTGCTCGCCCTCCCAGAACTCGATCGCGTAGGGCTCGGGCATCGAGGCATCGTCCTCTCAGAGTTCGAGTTCGATGCCAGCTTGGCGCGCGAGGTCGAGCGCTAGCGGCTCCGCGGCGGTCTGCTCGAGCGCGCGCGCGACCCGGTTGAGTGCGTCGGCAGAGGCCAACGGTGGGAGGTGCTCGCCGGGGTCGAGGTCGCTCTCGACGGCGTAGATGCGTGTCTCGAGGCGGGCTCGGCTGAGCGCGACGTAGCCCCATTCGCGTTGAGTGCCCGAGGTCGGCGCGAGCACGAACGCGCGGTCGATCGTGACTCCCTGCGAGGCGTGTCCGGTGACGGCGTAGCCAAGCTCGACTCGCCCGCGTTCGATGTAGTCGGGTGGGATCTCGACGGCGCGCCCGGCGTCGGTGAGCAGTGAGAGGGAGCGCCGTTCGCTGTCGATGGCGAGCACGGTGCCGCGCGTGCCGTTGCGGACGCCGGTGGCGTGGTTGTTTTTGCGGCAGACGATGCGATCGCCGGGTGCGAGTTCGATGTCGCCGATCGCGAGGCGCTCGCTGCCGAGCCGGCCGGCGTCCGTCATGAGCGTGTGCGCGGCGAGGTTGAGATCGAGGACGTCGTCGCGGCGCAGCGCGAGCATGACGTTCTCCTGGGGCTCGGAGGAACCGTGCTCCCACCAGTCGGCCAGCAGCGCGGCCTTGGCGTCGCTGCGGTCAACTGCGATTGTGAGACGTCCGGCTGTCGCTGCGTGCGCGAGGTAGGCGCGTGGCTTGCCTGCGCGGAGAGAGGCGAGAAGCTCGCGTTCCTGAGGGTCGACTTGGCGGCGGCTTTCTCGGAGTTCCGTCGCTCCCAGCTCGCGTGCGATTGCGCCGAAGAGCCCGCCTGCGGCGACGCTCGGAAGTTGAAGTGGATCACCGATCAGAATGGCCTTGCTATTCGAGCGTTCGACGTGCTCGAGGAGGGCGACGAGCGTGCGTGTGTCGGCCATGCTGGCTTCATCGACCACGATCACCGATCCGCGGCCGAGAGGCTCGCGGCGTAGCTCAGCGAGCAGGGCGTGGATTGTCGTCGAGCGGATGCCGGCCTCCTCTGCCAGTCGCTCGGCGGCGATTCCGGAGGGCGCGGCGCCGATCACCGGAACCCCCGCGTGTTCGAATGCCCGCGCGAGCGCGGCGGTAGCCGTGGTCTTGCCTGCGCCGGCCAGGCCGACGACGCACACGACCCGGTGACGCGACGAGGAGGAGCGCTCGACCATCCGGCGCTGCTCTGCCGAGAGGTGGGCAGGCAAGTCGGGCGTCACGGCTGGAGCGCTCGCTTCGCGGCCGCTCGTTGCGATCCGGAGTCCGCGGCTTTCGAGGGCGAGGATCTCGCGCGTCGTTCGTCGCCGTGGCACGCCGGGCGTGTCGCCGGCCTCCACGCTCTCGACAGTGGGCTGCGCGACCACCCTCGCCGCGAGCTCGCGGACGCGCGAGGCGTCGACACCGC
>JALYLC010000743.1 GCA_030774435.1 Actinomycetota bacterium | reverse complement strand
CAGCTCAAGATCCTGACGCCCCTGGACGAGAAGAAGCTCCCCAACCTCAAGGGGATGCTGCCCTTCTTCAAGAGCAACTACCGGGGCTTCTGGGTCAAGAACGGCGTCCGCACCGCGGTGCCGATGTACTGGGGCGCGCTCGGCCTCGTCTACGACTCGAAGGCAATGACGACGCCGCCGACCTCCTACGACGTTCTCTTCACGAAGGCGCTGAAGGGTGCCGTCACGGTCGACGACGACCCCGTCGGCGCATTCACCCTGGCTGGACACACGCTCAAGATCAATGTCGCGACAATGACGCAGGCCCAGTTCGACACGGTGTCGGCCTACCTCCGGAAGCTCGTCAAGCAGTCCAAGGGCGTGGCGCCGAGCTACGGCGATTGCGCCAAGCGCATTGCCGACGGCGACGCGGTGATCGGCTGGCCGGGCTGGGCGGCTCAGGTCGGATTCGCCGCAGGCTCGGGCAACAAGAACGTGCGCTTCGTGCTGCCCAAAGAGGGCGGCTACGCATACTGCGACTCCTGGGCGATCCCGATCTCGTGTGACAATCCCGATGCCACGTACGGCTACATCAACAACGCGATCTCGCCGAAGGTGAATGCGGCCGCAGCCATCGAGCAGATCCTCGGGGGCGTCACGGTCGCGGGAGCGATCAAGTATCTCGACAAGCAGACACGCTCGCTGTACGACTACAAGAATCTCAACAACTTCTTCGCCAAGGCGCCGTTCTATGCCAATCCGCCCGTCAAGTCTTCGACCTACATCACCTTCGACAAGGTGATCGCCAGGTGGCAGGAGATCAAGGCATAGGCACAAGCCGACGCCGGCGCGAGACACGGACGGGCGCTGACCTCGTTTGAGCGACGCGGCTCCGGCGGCGCGAACGCGCGGGCTCCAGCTGGGACCCGCGACGCTCACGCTGCCCGCGACCGCAGCGATGCTGGTCTTCTTCGTCGCGCCGATCGCGATCTTCGTCGTCTACAGCTTTCTCACGGCGCAGTTGTATGACGTCTCCCGCCCGTTCACGCTCGACGCCTACAGCGCGGCGCTCGACTCGCAGCTGAACCGCACGCTGGCGCGCAACTCGATCGAGATCGGCTTGCTGGCCGCGGTGTTCTCGGTCGCGCTGGCGCTGCCGGTCGCCTACTGGCTGCGCTACGCGACCGGCCGCTGGCGCATGGTCGTGCTCTTCCTGATCACGGCCTCGATGTTCGCGAGCTACCTCGTGCGCATCTACGCCTGGCGCACCATGCTGGGCGAGCACGGCGTGGTCAACAGCGCGCTTCAGAGCCTCGGCCTGATCGACCATCCGCTCGGTTTCCTGATCTTCAACCGCTTCGCCGTGACGGTCGCGCTCGTGCACATCTTCTTGCCCTATGCGGTGCTCGTGCTGTTCGCCGGGTTCCAGCCGATCAGGCCCGGGCTGCTCGAGGCCGCGCAGGACCTCGGCGCCGGCGCCTACCTGCGCTGGCGCAGGGTCATCCTGCCGCTCGTCGCGGCACCCGCGCTGAGCGCCTTCCTGTTCGTGTTCGTACTCTCGGCCTCCGACTATGTCACGCCGCAGTTCGTGGGCGGCTCGAGTGGAGTGATGCTGGGTGTGCAGGTCCAGGCCAACTTCACCACCGTCGGCAACTACCCGCTGGGCGCCGCCACATCGCTGCTCATGCTGGCGGCATTCGTCGCGCTCTACTTCGCGATGCGGATCGGCCTGCGGCTGGCACGCCTCGACCGGGTGCGCTTCTCGTGACGGTCCGCTCCCGCGCCTCGCTCGCGATCACGATCGCCGTCCTGCTGTTCCTCTACGTGCCGCTCGCCGTCGTCGTGCTCTTCTCCTTCCACAACACGGGTTCGCTGTCGCTCCCGTTCACGGGCTTCTCACTGCGCTGGTATCGCTTCGTGCTGTCCGACCCGGGCTTTCGCTCGGCGCTCGAGAACAGCCTGTTCGTCGCCGCCTGGACATCGCTGGTCACGCTCCTCCTCGGGACGCTCGCCTCCTTCGGGCTGGCTCGCACGCGCTCGCGATTGCGCGGGCCGCTCGCACTGCTGTTCTTCCTACCGATCACGTTGCCCGGCCTGTTCATCGGCCTGTCGATGCTGGTGTTCTTCGTGCGGACGAATATCAACCTTTCGCTGACGACCGTGATCATCGCCCACTGCGTGTACGTGTTCCCGTACTTCCTGCTGATCGCGATCGCGGCGCTCGAGCGCCTGGACCCCGCCCTGGAGGAGGCTGCAGCCGACCTCGGCGCAAACGGCTGGCTGCGCTTCTGGCGCGTGACAATGCCGCAGATCTGGCCGCTCCTGGTCGGTGCCACATGCCTGGCATTCGCACTCTCGTTCGACGAGTTCGTGATCACGTTCTTCGTGATCGGGCCGGACGGGACGCTGCCGCTCTACATCTGGTCGCAGCTGCGCCGCACCGTCGATCCGTCGATCAACGTCGTCTCCACGCTGCTCATGACGGTGACGCTCGTGCTCTGGCTCGTGGCATTCCTGTTCGCCCTGCGCGCGGCGCGTCGCAGGGCCGCGAGCGGTGACGAGCTCGTGGCCGAGGTCGTGCCACTGTGAGCGCACAGGCGGCGGCCGTCACCGTCGAGCACGTCACGCACCGTTTCGGGCCCGTGGTCGCGCTCGACGACGTCAGCCTCGCGATCCGGCAGGGCGAGTTCGTGACGATGCTGGGGCCTTCGGGGTGTGGCAAGACGACGCTGCTGCGCATCGTCGCGGGCTTCGAGCGGCCGACTGCCGGTCGCGTACTGCTCGGCGACACCGACATCACGCGGGTCGCGGCGCACCGCCGCCCACTCAACATGGTCTTCCAACGCCCGACGCTGTTTCCGCACCTCGACGTCGCCGACAACGTCGCCTTCGGCCTGCGCGTCGCCGGGATCGAGCGTCCCGAGCGGGATGCGCGAGTCGCCGAGGCGCTGCGGCTGGTGCGACTCGAGGGCTACGGGAAGCGGCGAGCCGACGAGCTCTCGGGCGGCCAGATGCAGCGCATCGCGCTCGCGCGCGCGCTCGTCAACCGGCCTCGCGTGCTGCTGCTCGACGAGCCGCTCTCGGCGCTCGATCTCAAGATCCGGCTGGAGATGGAGGTGGAGCTGCGGCGCATCCATCGCGAATCGGGTGCGACGTTCGTGTACGTCACGCACGACCAGCGCGAGGCGCTCGCGCTGTCCGACCGCGTCGTCGTCTTCAACGAGGGCCGCGTCGACCAGGTGGGAACGCCCGACGAGATCTACCACCAGCCCGCATCGCCGTTCGCAGCCCGCTTCGTGGGCGACGCGAACGTCCTGCCCGTGCGCGTCATGCGGATCGACGACGGGCAGGCCGAGGTTGCGATCGGCGGCGAGACGCTCACAGTGCAGGCACGCGGCGACGGCGCGCGCGTCGGCCCGGCCTGGCTCGTCGTGCGGGCCGAGGTCGTGCGGCTGGCCGAGGGCGGCCGGCTGCGCGGCATCGTGCGCGACGGCGCCTTCCGCGGCACCGGCTTCACCTATCAGCTCGAGGTGGCGGGCATCGACGAGCCGTTCAAGGCCGAGGTCACGAGCGAGGGGCAGGCCGTGCTGCTGCCGCTCGGCAGCGAGATCGGCCTGCACTGGCACCCGAGCGCCTGCGTGCTGCTCGAACGGAAGGAAGAGGCATGACGGACGACGGTCTCAAGGGAGCCCGGGTGGTGGTCACGGGCGCGTCGCGCGGCATCGGCCAGGGCGTGGCCGCGATGTTCTGTGCCGAGGGCTCGACCGTGGCGGGGCTCGACCTGCGCGACGGCGACGAGACGGCGCGGCTGTGCGGCGACGGCTTTCGTCACTTCCCCTGCGATCTCGCACGCCCGGAGCAGATCGCCTCCGCCTTCGCGGCGATGGACGAGTGGTTCGGCGGTGCCGCGCCAGACGTGCTCGTGTGCGTGGCCGGCATCTCGCCCGAGGTCGCCTTCATCGACACGTCCGTCGAGGTCTTCGACGAGGTCTTCGCCGTCAACGTGCGCGCCGTCTTCCTGTGCGGGCAGGAGGCCGCGCGCCGGATGTCCGCTGCCGGCGGCGGCCGCATCGTCAACATCGCCTCGACGGCGAGCGTGCAGGCCTGGGCCATGCAGACGGTCTACGGCGCGTCGAAGGGCGCGGTCGCGCTGCTCACGAAGTGCATGGCGATCGAGCTGGCCGCGCACGGCATCACCGTCAACGCCGTCGGTCCCGGAACGATCGAGACGCCGCTCGCCGAGCACTTCCTGGCCGACCCGCGCATGCACGCGAACGAGCTCGATCGGGCGCCGCTCGGCCGCCTCGGCACGCCGGAGGACATCGCTGCCGCGGTGCGTTTCCTGGCGCGCGACGCGCGCTGGATGACGGGGCAGGTCATGTACGTCGACGGCGGCTTCCTCGCCGCCGGCCTGACGATGGCGCCGGGCGACGAGACGAAGATCAGCCTGGAGCGCTGATGGATCTCGGGCTCAGCGACGCGCGCGTGCTGGTCTCGGGCGGCAGCTACGGGATCGGCCGCGAGATCGTGCGCGTCTTCCTCGCAGAGGGTGCGTGCGTCGCCGTCGCCGCGCGCGGTCAGGAGCGCCTCGACGCGCTCTGCGCGGAGCTCGCGGCGGGCGATCGCCTCGTCCCGCTCGCCGCCGACGTCGGCGATGCCGGGCACGTGGATGCCCTGGTCGAACGGGCCATCGCCGCGCTCGGCGGCCTCGACGTGCTGGTCGCCAACGCAACCGCCAACCGCGAGGGTCGCAGCGACGACGACTACCAGGCGTCGTTCGCCGTCGACCTCATGCAGGCAGTGCGACTGCTCGAGGCAGTCCGCGCCCGGCAGCCCGGTACGCCTCTGTCGGTCGTCTGCACGTCCTCGATCGTCGGCAAGTCCGGAGACACGCCCGAGCACGCCTACGGCGCGATGAAGGCCGCGCTGCTCGCGTTCACGAAGAACGCAGCCGTCACATTCGGCCCCGAAGGGACGCGCGTGAACGCCGTCGCACCGGGCGCGATCCTCTTCGAAGGTGGCTGGTGGGACCGCGTTCGCGCAAACGATCCCGCCGCCTTCGCCCACACCCTCGCGAACATCCCGCGCGGGCAGATGGGCGCCCCCGAGGAGGTGGCAGACGTCGTCTGCTTCCTGGCCTCGAAGCGGGCAGCGCACGTCAACGGCGCGACGGTGCTCGTCGACGGAGGCGAGTACAAGGGCTACGCCTGAATATATTGGGGTCAGGCAGGCAATATGCGTGCCTGACCCCAATGTATGCGCGCGCTACCAGAGGCCGCCGAGGGCCACGCGCATTGCCTCGCCGTTGACGCCGCTCGCTGCGTCCGAGCAGAGGAAGGCGATCGCGGCCGCTACTTCGGCGGGGTCGAGGACGCGGCCCGCTGCGTACTCCCCGGCGTGTCCGGTCCAGATCTGCTCGGGGGAGCGACCGGTGCGACGCGACTCCTCGGCCACGTCGTCGTCGGCCATGCGCGTGCGTACCCAGCCGGGCAGCACCGCGTTGCAGGTCACGCCGAACGGGATCACATCCTGGGCGATCGCGCGCATCAGCCCGATCACGCCGTGCTTGGAGGCGCAGTAGGCCGGCTGCGCCTGGCCGCCCACCTCGCCCGCCGTCGAGCTCACGAAGACGATGCGGCCGAAGCCTCGCTGTGTCATCTCCGGCGTCACCAGCCGGCTCAGGTAGAACGGCCCGTCGAGATTCGTTGCGAGCGTCTCGCGCCAGCGCTCGGCCGTCATGTCCCAGATGGGCTTCTCACCCCACGCGCCGATCCCGGCGCTGCAGACGAGGATGTCGATGGGGCCCGATCGCCGCCGCATCTCCTCGACGATCTCCGCGCAGCCCTCGGCCGTCGCCGCCGATGCGGCGATGAAGTCACCTCTGATCTCGGC
>JALYLC010000742.1 GCA_030774435.1 Actinomycetota bacterium | reverse complement strand
GCCGCCCGGCCGCTGGTCGTGCGACGGGATCGCGACGCGGCCGTCGTGCACGGGGCGGACGGGCTCGGCGGTGCCCCGGCACCGGAGTCGAGCGCGGCCGTCGTGCCGATGCACGCCGTCGACCTGCTGGCCGAGATCCTCGAGCGCAGCGAGGAGCCGGTGCTGCTCGCGCCCGTCGGGCCGCTCACGAACATCGCGCTGCTGGCGGCGCTCAGGCCCGAGCTCCTGCCGCGCCTCGGACGCGTGGCCGTGATGGGCGGGTCCGATGGCACGGGCAACGTCACGCCGGCGGCCGAGTTCAACGTCTGGTTCGACCCGGAGAGCGCAGCGCGCGCCTTCGACTCGGGCCTCGACATCACGATGGTGGGCCTCAACGTGACCCGGCCGTCCATGCTGTTCGATCCCGACGTCGACCGCATCCGCAGCGGCGGGCGCATCGGCGCGGTCGTTGCCGCGATGCTCGACCACTACATGGACTGGCAGCTCAAGCTCTACGGCTACCGCGGCGTGTCGGTGCACGACGCGCTCGCCGTGGCGACCCTGCTGCGCCCCGAGCTCGTGACGACGGTCGACGCGCTCGTCACGGTGGACACCACGGCCGGCCCCGCACGAGGCATGACGCTCGTCGACCATCAGCGCTGGGACGGCCAGGAGCCGAATGCGCGTGTCGGCGCGAGCGTCGATCGCGACGCGTTCGTCGAGTTCCTGTGCGAGCGGCTCGCGAGCTTGGACGCGTAACGGGCGTCAGGCGGCTTCGGCCATGCCGCGCGGCCGCGAGCCGTACAGGCGCGTGATCAGGTCGGGCGCCGAGGCGACGAGCGTCACGAGGGCATTCGCGACGCGCGGGTCGAACTGCGCGCCGGCGCCGCGATGGATCTCCGCCATCGCCTCCGACAGCGGCATGGCCGCCTTGTAGACGCGCGTCGAGAGCATCGCGTCGAACGCGTCGCAGGTCGCCACGATCCGGCCGCTCAGCGGGATGCTCGCGGCGGCGATGCCATACGGGTAGCCGACCCCGTCCCAGCGCTCGTGATGGCTGCGCGCAATCTCCTCGGCGAGGCGCATGACGCGCGTGCGGCCGTCGCTCAGGATCTCTGCGCCGAGCAGGGTGTGCGACTTCATCTCGTCGAACTCGGCCGCGGTCAGAGGGCCGGGCTTGAGCAGGATCGCGTCGCGCACGGCGATCTTGCCGATGTCGTGCAGCCGCGCGGCCACGGCGATGTCGTCGACGAAGCCCTCGTCCAGGCCGAGCAGTCGCGCGATGCCCCCGGACAGCGTGCCGACGCGCAGCGTGTGCTCGCCGGTCTCGTGGTGGCGGTGCTCGGCTGCGACGGCGAGGCGTTCGATCAGCTCGTGCTGCGCGTCTTCCAACTCGGCCGTGCGCTCACGCACCCGCTGCTCCAGCACGTCGGTGTGCTCGCGCAGCAGCTGCTGCTCGCGTCGCGCCAGCTCGGCCTCCTGGCGCACCGAGGCGACCTGATGCTCGACCTCGAGCGCGCTCGACGCCATGCGCGAGCGCGCGTCGGCCGAGCGCTGCACGATCTCGTGGTAGCGCATGAGATACGCGTAGGCGCTCGCGTGATCCCCGGTCGCGGCGGCGAGGCTCGCGAGTGCCGAGAGCGGGTGACGCGAGGGGTTGCGGTCGGCGGTGAGCTCGCTCGCCTCCTCGAGCGCCGCGCGCGCGGCGTCCGTGTGGCCGTTCGCGGCCTCGCTCTCGCCGAGCGCGGTCAGGGCGTCGGCGAGCATGTCCTGCGCGTGCGCCCGGCGCGCGACCTCGACCGAGCGCGTCAGCGCGGCCAGCGCCTCATCGCCGCGCTGCAGGGCGTGCAGCGCGTCGCCGGCGACCATGAGGCTCGCGCTGACGCTGCCGAGCAGTCCGTGGCGCTCCGCGATGTCCTCGGCGTCGCGCGCGGAGACGAGCGCGAGCTTGTGCTCTCCGAGCTTGTTCTGTGCCTTCCCGAGTGCCTGCAGGGCCCAGACGCGCGCGATCGGCTCGGCTCCCTCGATCGCCAGGGCGCGGTCGAGATGGGGGACTGCACGATCCGGCTGGTCGAGGATCTCGAGGTAGACGCAGGCGATGTTCGTGTTGAGCACGGAGACCGGCGTCACGTCCTGGAGGTGCGCGGCGGATTCGCGGGCCTCCGCGAACGAGGCCAGCGCCCGGTCGGCCTGGCCGAAGTTGAGATAGACCACGGCCTGTGCGTTGTGCAGCCGGAAGCGCGCGAGGTCGTCCTCGAGTTCGCCGAGCGCCTCGAGACCGGCGAGTGCGTGCTCGAGCGCGGCCGCGTCGTCGCCGACGGTCTGGAAGCAGATGGCGACAGTCGCCTCGCAGGTCGCGATCGTCCGCGCACGCGTTTCCTCGGGCTCCTCGGGCTCGATCGAATGCGCTTCGGAGAGGGCGAGCAGCGCGTTCGCCAGCGCCTGCTCGGCGTCGACCGCGCGCAGCACCCGCGCATGCTCGCTGCGCACGCGCGCGCGCTCGGATGTGGGCGCACCCACGGCCGAGAGCGCCTCGAGCTTTCGGGCCAGTGCCCGCAGCCGCGTTTCGGTCTCGCCGGAGCCCGCCATCGAATCTCACCCTAGTTCAGGAAAATCGCTGGTGTTTGCGGACGTGCGCGCCTGGGTAGGCGTCGCTACGCTCCGGCCATGCGTACCCCAGTTCGCGTTGCCGTCACAGGCGCCGCCGGCCAGATCGGTTACAGCCTCCTCCCGCGCATCGCGAGCGGCCAGCTGCTCGGGCCCGACCAGCCCGTCATCCTGCAATTGCTCGAGATCACGCCCGCGCTGGGCGCTCTCGAGGGTGTGGCGATGGAGTTGGATGACTGCGCATTCCCGCTGCTCGCGGGCATCGTCCGCAGCGATGACGCCGACGTCGCATTCGGCGACGCGGACTACGCCCTGCTCGTCGGCGCCATGCCTCGCAAGCAGGGCATGGAGCGCAGCGACCTGCTGGCCGCCAACGGCGCGATCTTCACAACGCAGGGGGCGGCCCTGTCGCGCAGCGCGAGCCGCGACGTGCACGTGCTGGTGGTCGGCAACCCGGCGAACACGAATGCGCTGATCGCAATGCACAGCGCGTCCGATCTCGATCCCCGGCAGATCACCGCGATGACGCGCCTCGATCACAACCGCGCCGTGAGCCAGCTCGCCCAGCGCGTCGGCGCTTCGCTTGCGAGCGTGCGACGCATGACGATCTGGGGCAACCACTCGACCACGCAGTACCCCGATCTCTTCCACTGCGAGGTGGACGGCCGCAACGCCTACGAGCTCGTCGGAGACCACGCCTGGGTCGAGGGCACGTTCATCCCCACGGTCGCCAAGCGCGGCGCGGCCATCATCGAGGCGCGCGGAGCCTCGTCCGCCGCGTCGGCCGCCAGCGCAGCGATCGACCACGTGCACGACTGGGCGCTGGGGACGGCGGACGGCGACTGGGTCAGCATGGCCGTCGTCTCCGACGGCTCCTACGGCGTGCCCGAGGGGCTGATCTCCTCCTTCCCGGTCACGTGCTCGGGCGGCCGCTGGGAGATCGTGCAGGGGCTCGAGATCGACGAGTTCTCCCGCGCGCGCATCGACGCAAGTGCGGCGGAGCTGGCCGACGAGCGCGAGGCCGTGCGCGAGCTCGGCCTGATCTCGGCGTCCTCCTAAGGCAGCTTCAGCACGAGCAGCAGCGGCTTGCCTGCGCTGCTGCCGCGCGCGCTGCCGAGGCCGCCGATCTGGTGGGTGCTCCAGGTCAGCACGAACGGTCGCAGCGAGCCGTCCGCGCCGCGCAGCGTGACGGATGCGAACACGCTGCCCGTCGCGCTGTCGTAGTTGACGAGGCCGTCGAGTGCCGCATCGCGCACGAAGCGCATCCTTTTGAGCGTGAGCGTCACGCCGGTGGGGCGCCGGGTGACGAGCGCCGACCCGCCGCGCAGCCCCGGCACGCGTCCGGGAGCGTCGGCTGCCGCGGCAGCGGCGGTCGCGTCGGCCACTCCCAGCGCCGCGGC
>JALYLC010000741.1 GCA_030774435.1 Actinomycetota bacterium | reverse complement strand
GATCCATGTCGTCGATGAACGCCATCCCGTTCCAGCCGGCCGAGGAGATCGCCGTCATGACGATCACGCCCGGCGTGAGGTAGTCGATGTAGCTGCCGCCCTGGAAGCCGGGAATCTCGATCACGCGTCTGAACAGCGCGCCGAACAGCAGCAGCCAGATGATGGGCTGGACGAGCGTGATCGCGACCCAGGCAGGCTGGCGGATGAACGCGCGCAGGTAGCGCAACGTGACGTGCCAGCTATGGCGCACGGCTCTCATGCGGCCGTCTCGCCGGCAGGCTCGGAGTCGGCCTCGCTGAACACGCGCCCAGCGACACGCAGGTACACGTCGTCGAGCGACGGGCGGGAGAGCGAGAGCTTGGTGACCGCCTGTCCGGAGTCGTGCAGCGCGGCCATGAGCGACGGCATCGCCGTCGCGCCGTCGCGTGCGCGGGCACGCACCTGACGCCCCTCGAAGGCGACCTCGCTCAGGCCGGGCACTGCCTCGATTGCGCGCCGCACGTCGCCATCGGCAGGGACCTCGGCCAGCTCGACCTGCAGGGAGTCGCCCTGCAATGAGCGCTTCAGCTCGTCCGGGGTCCCCGCGGCGACGATGCGCCCGCGATCGACGATCGCGAGCTGCGCGGCGAGCTCGTCCGCCTCCTCGAGGTAGTGCGTCGTCAGCAGGATCGTCAGTCGCTCCTGCTCGGTCAGCCGGCCGATCTCCTTCCACATCTCCGCGCGCGCCTCGGGATCGAGGCCCGTGGTCGGCTCGTCGAGGAACAGCACCTCGGGCTCGTGCAGCAGGCCGAGGGCGATGTCGAGCCGCCGCTGCATGCCACCGGAGTAGTGCCGGGCGGCGCGGTTTGCGGCCTCGCTCAGCCCGAAGCGCTCGAGCAGAGCGGACACCCGCTGCTTCAGCCGCCGGCCGGTGACGTCGTAGATCTGCCCCTGCAGCACGAGGTTCTCGCGGCCCGTCGCTGCCGGGTCGAAGCTCGGCTTCTGGCTGACGACGCCGATCGCCCTTCGCACCCGCGCGGGATCTGCCAGCACGTCGATGCCGGCGACGCGGGCCTCGCCGCTGTCGGGCCGGCTGAGCGTGGTGAGGATCTTGATGGTCGTCGACTTGCCGGCGCCGTTCGGCCCGAGCAGCGCGAAGACCGCTCCCGCAGAGGCACTGAACGAGAGCCCGTCGAGCGCGCGCACGCCCTTGCCGTAGGTCTTGGTGAGATCACGTGCCTCGATCGCGCTCACGATCCGGCCTCCCGCAGTTGCGTCGAGGGCCGGCCGGGATCCTCCTGGTGATAGCCGCGCCACAGCGCGAGGCCCTCGAGGCTGTCCGAGCGGATCGCCTCGGCCAGCTCGCGCGTGAACGCGAGCTCGGCCTCGCGCATCGCGATGCGGTACTCGGCCTCGACGGCGAAGAGCCGCGGGAGGCCCTGCTGGTAGGCGTGATCGCACACGCTGCGCTCGGCGACGAGCGCGATCTCGGTGGCCTGCACACGGTCATCGAGCAGCGCGAGCACATCCTCGGGAGGCAGGCACGGGAGCAGCGAGAGCGCCGCCTCGAACTGCGTGAACTCCTTGGCGGGGGTGCTGAGCATCGCGCTCAGCCAGTCGATCAGCTCGATGCGACCGGCGTCGAGCAGCCGGTAGACCGTTCGCTCGGGGCGCCGCCCTTCGCGCTCGGTCTCCTGGGCCTCGATCATCCCCGCGCGCTCCAGCGTCTGCACGACGGTGTAGAGCGAGCCGTAGTTGAGCTTGATGCTCTCGTGCTTCCCCCGCTGGCGCATGGTCGTCGCCATCTCGTAGGGATGCATCGGGCGCTCCTGCAGGCAGGCCAGCACGGCGAGCGCGAGCGGGTTTGTTCGTTTCGACTTCGCCATGGGATACTCGGAGCAGAATACACGCCGGCAACTAGATTGCAAGCCGCGTGGGCCGGTTCCCTCCCTGCCCCTACGTCGGCGGCCCGTAGCCCGTAGCGTTCTCCCGCATGGGAGTGCTACAAGGGCGCGTCGCCATCGTCACCGGAGGCGGGGCCGGTCTCGGCCTCGCAATCGCGCAAGAGCTCGCGGCCGAGGGCTGCGACATCGCGATCGCAGAGCGAAACGCCCCGGCGGGCAAGCGGGCGGCCGAGGCCCTGCGCGCACTCGGCGTACAGGCGCGCAGCTATACGGCGGACGTCAGCGTCGCTGCGGAGGTCGACGCGGCGTTCGCAGCCGTACCGCGCGACCTCGGGCGCCTCGACATCGTCGTCAACAACGCGGGTGTCAGCCACGTCGGGCCGACGATCGCGGAAACGACCGACGAGGCCTGGGCGGAGTCGGTCGGCGTGATGCAGAGCGGGGTCTTCTACTGCCTCCGCGCGGCGGCGCGCCTGCTGCTCCCGCAGGGCTCCGGCAGCGTCGTCAACATCTCCTCGATCCGCGGGTTCTCGCCGAATCCGGGCCGCGTGGCCTACTGCGCGACCAAGGCCGCGGTGCTCATGATGACCAGGGTGGCAGCCGGTGAGTGGGCGGGCAGCGGCGTGCGCGTCAACGCGATCGCGCCGGGCATCCAGCGCACGCCGATGTGGGACGCCGACGTGGAGCGCGGCGCGATCGACGAGCAGTTCTACCTGCGCACGGTGCCCATGGGCCGCATCGGTGACCCGCGCGAGGTCGGGCGGCTGGCCGTGTACCTGTGCTCCGACGACGCCGCCTACGTGACCGGCGGCTGCTTCACGATCGACGGTGGGTTGACGTCGATCCCCGCCGGCTGAGGCGGGCCCGAGGGACCGGGGTTGCCTCCGGGGGAGAGGACTAGGATGAAGACGTGGCCGCTGTCGAGGCACGTCGCCGTCGCGACCCTGGACCCAAGGACCTTGCGCTCGTCGAGCGCGAGCGCGTCCGCGTGGCCCCGCGCGGCGGAGCCGAGATCCCGCCTCCGCGGATCCTGCGAATCGCCCCGCAGCCGCTGCCCGTGGAAGTCATCGTCACGCGGCCCATCCGCGTCCGGCCCGCCCGGCGCCCCTGGTCGGATGAGCGCAAGCGCCGCTTCCAGCGCCGTTTCCTGCCCGCCGTGACGGCCCTGGTGCTCGCCCCGGCGCCGATCGCGCGCCTGCTGGTGGGCGGCGGTACCGCGGTCGTGCCGCTGCCGCCCGTCTCGCTCGGCCCCGTGCCGCTTCCGCATCTCGCACCGCTGGCGCCTCCCGAGCCCGCGCGCGGCGGAGGTTCGTCGGTCATGCCCGAGGTCGTCTGGCGCGACTCCATCTCGCTCGGCCTGCCCTACCACGGCCGCCTGATCGACGGCGTGCAGCTGCCGACCAGCAGCCCGTACTGGTCGACCTGGGACCCGGCTCTCGATCGGGTGCCCGACCGCGGCTACCGGCGCTACGGCAGCGCCAGGCTCATCCACCTGCTGCTCGCGGTCACGAGGGAGTTCCACGACGCGCACCCCGGCGCCGCGCGGCTCGTGATCGGCGACATCAGCCGCCTGGGCGGCGGGCCGCTCGACCAGCACGCCTCGCACCAGAACGGCCTCGATGTCGACGTCTACTACCCGCGCCTCGATGGCCGCGAGCTGGCGCCGACGAGCGTCGATCAGGTCAACGTGCCCCTCTCGCAGGACCTGCTCAACCTGTTCCTCGCCGCGAAGCCCGAATTCGCCTTCGTGGGCCCGCATCTGGCGCTGCACGGCCCTGCGGCCGTCGTCGAGCCGCTGGTCGGCCACGACAACCACATGCACGTCCGCATCTACCCCCCGCAGTGACGGGCAGGACACGGAGCGGCCGGCCGCCGACTGGGCGACCGGCCGAGCCGTTGGAGCGGACGTCCTAGTTGGGAATGATCTCCGAGGTCACGTTGTCGCCATGCTGGTGGGTGTAGAAAAGCCGCCAGCCGTGGCCGAGGCCCTTCGGGATCGCAGCGCCGAGCAGGCCGTCGGCCGTCGGGTCGCCGTTCGACTCGTGCATGCCCGTGATCTCGTTGTCGCCCTCGTTGTTGAAGCCGTTGCCCGAGGTCGCCCCGATCGCCGAGTCGATGGTGGCGGACGGGTCGCGGCCCTCCGCGAACACCTTGACCGGCTGATCGCCCTTCGAATAGTCCGCGAGGACGTCGAACATGAAGGCCGAGTCGAGCGCGTTGATGGAGGTGTGGAAGCCGTCGCCCATGTCCTGCACGAAGATCGCGTGCGTCTTGTCGAAGAAGGTGACGTTGTCGAAGCCCGAGTGCGCCTTGTCCGACTGGTAGAAGAGCCGCAGCGTGCCCTTGTCGCTCTTCGGGTCCTGCGACAGCTCCTGAATTGCGCCGAAGCCGCCGTAGTCGGCGCCCGCTTCGCTCGCCAGCGTGGTGTCGCCCGTCTCGTCGAAGAAGAACTTCTTGAAGCCCGTGCCCGGCTTGAACTGGCCGTTCTCGGGCCGCTTGAAGGGCGTGCCGCCGGCCTTCTTGGCGGCCGCATTCGCATCGAAGGCGGCCGTGCCGTCCTTCTTGGTGTCGTGGACCGTGACCCACAGCGTCTTGAAGACGTGGCCGTAGGTGTGCAGATCCTTGGTGTCGGCCGAGAGGATGTCG
>JALYLC010000740.1 GCA_030774435.1 Actinomycetota bacterium | reverse complement strand
GAGCGCGACGGCCGATCTGATCATCACGGGAACGCAGGGCCATACCGCTGTCGTCGGCATGCTCCTCGGGAGCGTTCCGCAGCGCCTGCTCCACCTGGCCAACTGCCCGGTTCTCATCGTTCCACTGGCCAACTAAGACAACGAGGGGCCGGCCCAGCGAAGGCGAGGATGCGGCGGGACGTCTTGCCCCACCCCGTCCGCAGGCGTTGAAAATTCCTAGGTTGGCTGTTGGTCGTCCTTCCTAAGACCTGCCTCAAACTCGGCGAACGTCGCGTGCAGCGACTGCGCGATGCGCGCTATCGGCCCCAGGAGGGTCACGATCTCACCGATCCGCGCTGCGTTGGCTTCCAGATCGTCGCTTGCCACGGTCTCGCGGAACGCGTTTCGCGAGTGCATCACAGCGACCTCGAGCTGCCCGAGCGCGTGATCGGCGTCTAGGAGCCTCTCCTGGACGCTCGGGTGAAAGCGGCTGACGTCGATCGGCGGGTGGTCGTCGAACGGGCTGCGCTCATTCACGATGGCACCTGCACGATCATCTCGAGATACTGGACATGCGACAGCTCCATGGTGCGCCGACACTCCATGCTGCAATCCCAGCCAGCGGTCACGGCGGCGGCTCCAGTTGCGAGTCCGTTCGCCAAGGTGAGGCGAACGTGGCCGCGGCAATCAGCGTGAGATGCCTGCGCACGGCGCCCGGCAGAAGATCCTGCTGCTCAGCCGTGAGCGATCTCGCCGAGCACACGCCTGAGAAGCTCGCCGACGAGCTTGCCGAGGCGCTCCGCGTCCGGCGACCCGTCCGACAAACACCGAGCCGCTCGCCGCGCCTGCCAACTGCGCGCGATGGTCGACCACCTCGGGCGCATCGTGCAAGCGACGACCCAGGAGTACGCGCCATGAGCGGCTACGACGACCCCGAACGCTTCGAAGCAGAATGGGCCGCCAACATGAAGCGCCTAACGCAGCACGTTGCCGCGCTCGTCCGCGTCGCGAGCGGCGAGACCGTGGCCGAGGCCGCGATCGTCTTCACCCACCGACCGCGCGAGCGAAAGCACGTCGACCGCAAGTACACCGGCAGACGTAGGCTGCGCCACGAGCGCCTGCGAGGCCGGAACTGATTGGAGTCGAACTGGACGGTGAGGCCCGCACGGTTGCACGGTGCGGGCCTCACCGTCAGCCCGCGCCCGATTGCCCTGAGGGGTTCGCGAGTCGACTAGTGTCCCGCGTCTGAAGTTCGCTTGCGGGTGGTGTGGGTGAGGATTTCGTCGGCGGGTTTTGTCCAGGTGAATGGGGCGCAGCGGGTGTTCCAGCCGTCGATGTAGCGGCTGATCGCGCCGGTCAGGTCTCGCACGCTGGTGTAGGAGCCGCGGCGGATTGCCTGGCGGGTGATGATCGAGAAGAAGACTTCGACGAGGTTCATCCAGGACGCCGATGTCGGTGTGAAGTGCAGCGTCACGCGCGGGTGTTTGGCGAGCCAGGCGCTCACGGTGGGGTGTTTGTGTGTCTGGTAGTTGTCGACGATCAGATGTAGCTCGCGGCGCGGGTAGGCGCGCGCGATGACCTTCAGGAACGCGAGGAACTCGTCGTGTCGGTGACGCTCGTAGCAGGCGTCGGTGACGCGACCGGTCGCGATCTCCAGCGCCGCGAACAGCGTTGTCGTGCCGTGGCGGTAGTAGTCGTGCGTCGCGCGTTCCGGCAGGCCCGGCCGCAGAGGCAGGATCGGTTGGGTGCGGTCGAGCGCCTGGATCTGGCTCTTCTCGTCGACGCACAGCACGATCGCGCGCTCGGGCGGGTCGAGGTAGAGCGCGACGACGTCTCGCACTTTCGCTTCCAGCTCGGGGTCGGTCGAGAACTTGAACGTCTGGCGCCGCCAGGGCTGGACGAGATAGCGCCGCCAGGCCCGCGCGACGCTGGCATCGCCGATCCCGAGCTCGCGCGCCAAGAGTCTCGTCGACCAGTGCGTGACGCCGAGACGCGCGGGCGGTGGCTCAAGCGTGCGCGTGATGATCTGCGAGTCGTCAAGCCGCTTCGGCCGGCCCGAACGCGGCTGATCTGAGAGCCTCTCCAGGCCGCCCTCGGCGAAGCGCTCGCGCCACTTGATCACCGTCGGGCGCGACACCGACAAGCGCCGCGCGACCGCGCTCGTGCCCTCGCCATCGGCGACCGCCAAGACAATCCGCGCACGCTCGACAAGCCCCGCCCGCAACGACGTCGAGCGCGCCCACAACTCCAACGTCGCCCGATCGTCCAGATCCAGCACCGCTACCCGCCCCGAAGCAGCCATACCGCATGCTACTGAGCGACCGCACACCTGTCAACTAACTTACGACGCAGAGCACTAGTACGCCGTACACGGTCCCTGGCCCGTGGTTTCCCGCTTGTAGGGATGGGAGAAGCCTGGGCGTCTGTCAGGAGATGATTTGGTTGTGGACCTGGAAGCCGGTCTCCTGGGGCGGCGCCGTGAACCCTCCCTCGATGCCCTGCGTCATCCGTGGCATCAGCGTGCCGTCACGAAAACGCTCCCAACTCTCTTGCGAGTCGTGGATTGCGACGATCGTCCAGCCGCCCTGCGATGGGCCGGCTGCATGGAAGATTTGCCCCTCAGGCAGGCTTCCGTCGCTGGGATGCACCGCAGCGATCGACGCTTCGTACTGCTCTTGGGTGCCGCCTGCGAACTGATGCACAACCCCGTATGCCATGTGTTCGTCCTCCTCCGTGTCAGCCTGCCCTCGCAAGCCGTTCAATCACACCGCGGGCCTCGCGAGGATGGTGGTGGCGAGCCTACGCGTTGCGCGACGGATTGCGCCAGTCTTTGCGGCGGCCTCTCGGGCGTGCTGCCGATCTACCGGCGATGATTCCCCCCGAGCGCAGTGTGGAGACGAGGACGCGGCGTCAGCCCTGGCTGCTATGTCTCGATCTCGAGCACGACCTCGTAAGCGTCGACGGAGACGCGGCGTCTCGTGCCGACCTCGGGTGGGCTCATGGCATCCAGCGCCGCGGAGCCCTTCTTGAGATCCTCCTCTGAGTCGAAGCGCACGGCGACGACGACCTTTCCAGCGGCGCGGTCGGCGAGGATCGTTACACGCTTCGCGGGCACGCCTTCGGGCATCCCGCTACTTCTGATTCTGCTGACCAACGCCTCGAGAGCTGCGTCGTCGAATTCGAACGTGGCTACGCGCGCGAACTGGGGCATTTCATCCTCCATCGACAGGGAGACGCGAGTCTAAGTGGTGGGCCGAAGACATGCCCTACGCAGCATCCCGCACAGCCGCGTAGCTGTCGCACAGGAGTGGGACGCACGGCGGGAGCCAATCAGGCGCACCGAGGACAGGGACACCGCGAAGGCCCTACGCCAGCTCAGGCGCGACCTCAAGGCGTGGGAGGGTGCCGAGCTAGAGCTGTAGGCGTTGATTGGCCGCAAGGTCGGGGGCTGCCGGGGGCTGCCGGCAGCCTCGGCGGCGCGGTGGTAGGTTCGTTGCCGTCATGGAAGGCGAGCGCTCGCCGATTGAGCCGCTTCTCACGGCCCGTCAGGTTGCCGAGGCGTTCGCGTTCACGAGTCCGGGGTGGGTTCTGGATTCCACTCGCAAGGCGAATGATCCCCTTCCCTGCTACCGGTTGGGTGCGGATTACGGCCCGGTGCGATTCCGCGCCTCAGAGATCGAGGCGTGGCTCCAGAGACGCTCGAACCGGCACGCCGATGGCTGACCCCACGAGACACCGGGTCATCTACAAGTTGATGACCGCGGGAATGGTCGCCGACGAGCTCGGCATCCCCGACTCGACGGCCAGGTCGCTTATGGAGCGAATCGGCTGGAAGTACGGCTCGGTCCACATCAGTGGGCTACGGCGGAACTTCATCCAAGGACTCGGTGGTGTTCGTCCGCGCAACGTCGCCGTCTCGGCGGGGAGGGGCTGGACTAGGCCTTGGCGTAGTTCGCCATGCCGGTGACGTCGAGGATCACGCACTGCTCGTCGCCGACGATCCAAGCATCGTGGCCCGGCGGCATGTAGAACGCGTCGCCCGGCACGTATTCGATCTCGTTGCCGTCATCCATCCGCACCGCCATGCGGCCTTCGAGGACGTACCCGGTGTGGGCAGCCTGGCACGAATCGGTGCCGGCGATCGGCTTCACATGCTCAGACCAGCGCCAGCCCGGCTCGAACACACCACGCCCGATCTGCAGCTGCCCGACACCGAGAAGGTCCACCTTTCCCTTGCCGAACGTCCGCGTGTCCTCCGGAGACTCGAAGCGCTTCTGCTCGAGACCACTCATCAGTTCCCCCTCGCTCGTCCACCCGCTCAGCCGGTCTCTCAACCGGCGTCAGAGATCGCGCCGGTTGATACTAGCCATATGCGAGCGTCGACGCGCTCCGCAGCCAAGGGGTGTGCGCCCGCGGCGCTTGACACGAGCGGTGCCACCTGCAAGCGACGACCCGGGAGTACGCATGAGCGCCTTCGACGACGCAGCATTCGACCGCAAGGCATGGCCCACCGGCTTCAGGGCCGCAATGTTCGCACGCGAGGACGGCTACAAGGCGTACTGGCCGCTGGTGCACGCCGGCATCGGCAGCTTCGAGGAGGTCGCGGCGATGACCGAGGGCGAGCTCCTGGCGATCGACGAGATCGACCCCGTGCGCCTCAGCATGATCCGCGAAGTGCTGGCCGCGCACGGCTACAAGCTGCGGGAGAACAAGTCGTGAGCGCTTTCGACGACGGCGCCTTCGACCGCGCACGAGCCCGGCGGGGCGGCGGGAGCTTCCCCAAAAAGGGGTGCGATGAGTTAGCGGACATGAACCTGAGATCGGCGAACCGGCGGTTCGGAGTACAGTCGAACGCGCATCATCAGCACGCGAGTCGATCATGACGGTTGGCACCGGCGGCGCTTGCCTGCCGCGCGACCAGGGCATAGAGGAGGTGCGGCCAATGAAAATCGTCGTCGTAGGCCGGGGAAATGTCGGCGGGGGCCTCGCACGACTGTGGACCAACGCCGGTCATGATGCAACGGCCTTCGGGCGCGATGGCGGCGACGCGTCGGATGCTGATGTCGTCGTCGTCGCCGTACCGGCCGGCTCGATCGCGGATGCTCTCTCGAGGGTGACCGGCGCCGAGGGCAAAACCACGATCGACGCTACGAACTCGTTTTCAGGGCCGAACGACGGCTTCGAATCGCTGGCGCTGGAGGTCAAGTCCATCGTCGGCGGTCCGACCGCGAAGTGCTTCAACACCAACTTCGCGGCGCTCTACGACCAGATCGCGAGCCAGCGAGTACCCCCGACGAGCGTGTTCGCGGCTGACGCGGACGCGCGCGCGATGGCCGAGCAGCTCATCCGTGACGCGGGCTTCGATCCGCTGTACGTCGGCGGCCTCGACAACGCGCCGACGCTGGAGGCTCAGATCGCGTTCACCATGATGCTCGCGGGCGGCGACCTCGGACCCTACTTCTACCGGTTCGCGCGGCCCGGGTACCTGTAACGAGAAGCTTCGGGTGTCGTGACGCTCGAGGGTCGTGGCCTACCAAGCGCCTACCACGAGGTTCGAGTGCTCGAACTGCCGACTCCGCTTCAGCCTCGGCTGG
>JALYLC010000739.1 GCA_030774435.1 Actinomycetota bacterium | reverse complement strand
GGTCGACGCCGGGCGGCGCGACGGCCGGCTCGACGGGAGGCGGGAAGAACCGCGGGAAGGGCGTCGTGCCGGAGCTGGGAGGCGAGAGCGCGCTGCCGATCGCGCCCGGCTACGAGGCCATCCCCGGCGCCGAGGGTGCGACGAACGAGAGCGCGTCGTCCGCCGAGGGCCAGGGCGGCGGCGCCGGCCACAGCGGGCAGGCGATCGGAGGCGCAGCGGGGAGCGGAGGGGGGACGGGAGTCCCGTACGTGCCGCCGGGCGGAGCGAGCGTCGCGTCCATCGACCGCGGCGTCGTGCTCGGGTACTTTGCCTCGTTCGCTCGCGTGAACGCCAGCGGCTGGTGACGTGACCTTCGCACGGCCGTGGTGGCTCGCAGCGCTGGCGCTCCTGCTGCCGCTGGTCGCGCTGCACCTGCGGCGGCCCTCGCTCGCGCTGCGGGAAGTTGCCAACCTCGCCATCTGGGAGCGCCTCGCGGCACCGGTGGAGTCCAGCCACTGGCGCATGCGCCGGCCCCGGCACCCGCTCCTGCTGGCAATGCAGGCACTCGCGCTGTGCTCGCTCGCGCTCGCGCTCGCCGGGCCGGCGCGGCGGCACGCGGCTCCCCCGCCGACGACCGTCTACGTGGTCGACGGCTCGCTCTGGATGAACATCGGCACCCGACTCGCGGACGCGCGTGCGGGCGTCGAGCAACTCGCCGCGGCCGAGCCGGAGTCGACCGTCGCGCTGGTGGCGGCGACGGGCAGGCCTTCGGTCGCCTACCGCGGGCCCGTGAGCGGGCTCGCGGGTGCGCTCAACCGCCTGCGAGCGAGCGCGGGCGGTGCCGACCTGGCCGCGGGGATCGCACTCGGCGCCGGGCTGCTCGGCGGTCGCGACGGGCACATGGTCGTGCTGCGCGCCCCGGAGGATGCGATCCCCGAGGTCGCGTCCGCGCCAGGCCAGCTCACCCTCAGACGAGTCGGGTCGCCCACGGCCGATCAGGGCATCTTCGCGCGGGGTGCGCGCTGCGGGATCGGGCCCGCGGGCGCGTGCGAGCTCGTGGCGACGCTACGCAACTTCGATGCCGTCGGCCGCGTCGACCGCTACGCCGCCTTCCTCGACAGCAAGCGCGCGCTCACCCTGCAGGCGGCGGTACCGGCCCACGGCACGACGACGGTGACGCTGACCGCCCGGCCAGGGGCCTCGGTGCGGCTGGTGCTGACGAAACGGGACGCGCTCGCGCTGGACAACAGCGCCTGGTTCTCGGTGCCGAGCGCGGCTGACACGCCGGCTTCTATGACCGTCACGCTCGTCGGCGATCCCGCCACCGCGAAGCCGCTCGCGCAGGCCCTGGCGGCGGCGCCCGGAGTCAACCTGGAGCTGCGCACGCGCGCGACCTATCGCCGGAGCGATGCGCTTGGGAGCGATCTCGTCGTGCTCGACGGCTTCGTCCCGGCGCCCGGCCTGCCGCCGGCGCCGGCGATCGCGCTGATCGACCCTCCGCGGCTGCCCGGCGGTCTCGTCGGGGGCAGGCTGCCGGCGGCGTCGGTGAGCAGCACGGCTGCGGGCAACGACCTGATCGCCGGGGTCGACCTGCGGTCCCTGAGCATCGACCGCAATGCGGCCAGGCAGCTCGAGCTGCCGAGCTGGCTCGCACCGGTCGTGTCCGGCCCCGGGGGGACGCTGCTGGCTGCCGGTGACAACGGCCGTCAGCGCGTCGCCGTGCTGGCCTTCGATCCGGCCAGGTCGAATCTCACGCAGCTCCCCGCCTTTCCGATCCTGGCACGCAATCTCGAGCGCTGGGCGAGCGACTGGGCGTCGCTCGGGGACGACGGCGCGCTCGCGATCGACTCGCTCCCGGGCACCACGCGCGCCACTCTCACCTCGGAAGCGGGTGGGTCGCGCAGCACCGAGCTCAGCGGCCGGGCCGTGGGCATCACGGGGCTCGCGCCGGGCGCCTACGCCGTGGCCGCGACGGGCGCGGGCGTCTCGCACCGGAAGGCGCTGATCGCGACGCTGCCCGTGCAGGGCACGACGACGAGGGCGGCGGACGGCCCCATCGACCTCACGCCCTGGGCGCGCACGGCTGTGCCGCGCAGGCAGAGCTCGCTGAGCCCGTACCTGATCGTGCTGGCCCTGCTCGCCATCGGGGGCGAATGGGCCTGCTGGCGCTGGCTGCGGTGGCGGACGTGAAGGTGCGCGATCTCCGCACCCGGATCAGCGTCGCGGGCGTCACCGCGGTGCTCGCAGCGCTCGCGGGCGTGGCCGCGCTGGCCGATCTGCACACCGGCTCGCGCGTCCAGCGGGCGGTGCTCGCCGTCGACCGCTCCGCGAGCGTCGATGCCGCCATGCGCCGCGTCGAGGATCGCTGGATCGGACGGGCGGATCCCGACGGCTGCGTCGTGCCCTGCCGCATCGTCGGCTTCGGCGCTCGGGCCGAGGCGCTGCCGGCCACGAGAGTGGAGCCGGGCTCGAGCCGCGCGACCGATCTCGAGGGAGGCGTCGCGGGAGCCGTCGCGGCCGCGCCTCGGGGTGGCCGCGTCGTCGTGCTCAGCGACGGCCAGCAGACGGTGGGCGATGCGTCGCGCGCCGTCGCGGCCGCCCGCGCCCGCAACGTCACGATCGACGCGGTGCCGCTCGGGGACACCGGCCTGCGCGACGCGGCCCTGACCCGGCTCGACGCGCCGGCCGCCGTGCACCAGGGCGACACGATCTCGTTGCTCGTGACCGTCCGCTCGACGCTGGTTGCCGGTGCCACGCTCTCGGTCTCGCGCGACGGCGGCAACGCCGCGAGCCAGGCCATCCGGCTCGTCGAGGGCGACAACCCGTTCACGCTCTCCTACACGGCCGTCAGCGAAGGCTGGCACGCCTTCCGCGTGGGCGTACGGCTCGCCGACGACCAGCTCGCGCAGAACGACGTGCTCACGGCGAGCGTCGAAGTCGGCGCGCCGCCGCACGCCATCGTGGCGTCGGTGTCGCCCAACCCGGCGATCGCGGCGATCCTGACGGCGCGCGGAGTCCGCGCCACCGTCGCGCAGCCCGCTTCGCTCCCGACCGACCCCGCCGCCTACGCTGCCGTCGACGCGGTCGTGCTCGACGACGTGCCTGCCGACCTGCTGGGCAGCGCACAGCTCGCCGCGCTCAGCGCGGCGGTGCGCGACGGGAGCCTCGGCCTGCTCACGCTCGGCGGCCGCCACGCCTACTCCCTGGGCGGCTACGCGCGCAGCGCGCTCGATCGCGTGCTGCCCGTCGCGAGTCTCAGCCCAGGCGATCTACAGCGCCGCCACCTCGCCGTCCAGCTCGTGCTCGACCGCTCCGGCAGCATGGCCGACACCGCCGGCGGCGAGGGCATCCCCAAGATGACGATGGCACTGAGCGCCGCGCGGCAGACCGCGACGTTCGTCTCGACCCACGCGGACGAGCTCGGCATCGTGGCCTTCGACATCGGCCCGCACATGGTGCTCCCCATGCAGCGCGTGACGCCGGGGCCCGCGACCACGCGCGTGCAGGACACGATCAGCAGGCTGACGGCCGACGGCGGCACCGACATCTACGTCGGGCTCAAGGCCGGCCTCACCGAGGTGCTCAAGAGCGCATCGCCCAACCGGCACATCATCCTGCTCACGGACGGCATCAGCCAGCCGCACAACTACACCGGGTTGCTGCAGGAGCTCAAGCGCGCCCACATCGCCGTCGCGACGGTCGCGCTGGGCACCGACGTCGACTCGGCACTGCTGCGCAACATCTCGGATTCGACCGGGGGCAACTACTACGCCACCAAGCGCGCGCGCGACCTGCCCAAGATCTTCGTCAAGGAGACGCGCCTGAGTGCGGAGCCCGTGCAGATCAACGGCCTGCAGGACGTACTCCCGCAGGGCTCGAGCCCGGTCGTGCGCTCGCTCGTCGGCGTCAAGCTCCCGTCGCTCAAGGGCAACGTCGTGACCCGCCTCCGCCCGGGCGCTCAGGTGGATCTGATCGCGCGCAGCGCCAGCGACAAGACCGAGCCCGCGCTCGCAGAGTGGGGCTACGGCACCGGGCGGGTCGTGTCGTGGACGCCCGGGCTCGGCGCGCCCTGGGCGGCCGGCTGGACGCCGCAAACGGCGCTCTGGAACGACGCCGTGCGCTGGGTCGCGCGCGGGGTGGCGCCCGCGCCGGCCTCGGTCACGGCGAGCGTGGGCACGTCGACTGCGCTTCGGGTCGACCTCGCAGCCGCGGGACCGACGCCCGAGACGAGGCTCAGCGCCGTGCTCGGGAGGCCTGGGGCGGCGAGCCGGCGCATCGAGCTCGACGAGACCACGCCGAGCGTCTACACCGCCGATCTGCCGGTGCTCCGCGCCGGCAGCTACGACCTGACGCTCGCGCTGCCGCCTGCGCTCGGCGGATCGCAGCCGTTGCGCGTCGACGTGCCCTACGCGGCCGAGTTCAGGCCGTCGGCGCTCGGTCGGGCGACGCTCGGGCAGCTCGCCAAGCAGACGGGAGGCTCGCTCCTCTCGCCCGGCGACACCGCCGCGCTGACGGGCGACAGGCGCGCGTGGCGCGTTCCGCTGCTCGTACTGGCTCTCCTGCTCTTCCTGGCCTCCGTGACTGCGCGCATGCTCGTGCGCGCCCAGTTCACGCGATCGTGACGGCCACGTCGCCCGCGTGGGCGAGCAGGAGGTCGAGCGCGTCCTCGTCGCTGCGCGCGCGCAGGTAGTGCACACCGAGCTCGCGGCACCGCTCGCGCACCGTGTCCTCGAAGACGGCGAAGCGCTCGGCGTACTCGGCGGCGGCCTGATCGTCGAGCGTGGTCTCGATCACCCGGCCGCTCTCGGCGTCGCGCAGCTCGACAGGCCCGCGCAGGGCCGTCTCGGGCTCATCGCCCGCCACCACGTGGATCAGCCCCGCCGTGCGCGCGCAGGACGCCAGTGTCTGCAGCGCGGAATCGAGTTCAGCCGGCGGGACGTGGACATCGCTGATCAGCATCGCCACGTCGCTCGGCCTGCCGGCGCGCGCGTACTCGGAGAGCGCGGCCTCGAGGCCCGTACCGAGCGACTCCGGCAGGCGCTCGAGCTCGTACACGAGCTGCGTGATCTGTCGCGGGCCGTCGAGCCGGACGAGCGAGCGGGAGCGGCCGTCGCCGAGGGCGTGCACCTCGGCCTGGTCGCCGCGCAGCAGCGCGATAGCCGCCAGCGCCGCGGCCATCCGCTGCGCGCCACGAAACTTGCTCGGCTGCCCGATGCGCATCGAGCGGCTCGTGTCGATCAGGAGCACGAGCGACAGGCGCCCATCCTCCGCGCCGACCTTGACAACGAGCTGGTGCAGGCGGCGGTAGATGTTCCAGTCGATGCGCCGCAACTCGTCGCCCGGGACGTACGGCCGGTAGTCCGCGAACTCCAGGCGGGCGATGCGCGCCCGGCCCTGGCGCTCTCCGACGAGCGCCGCGACGATCGCCGTCAGGGTCGAGAGCCGCAGGCGGTCGAGCTGGCGCAGCAGCTCGCCGTCGAGCAGCGGTCGCTCGTCGTCGCTCACGGCGCGTCTTCGCGCACGTCCTTGACGACCGCGCTCACGATGTCGTCGGCGGTCACGCCGTTGCGCTCGGCGTCGAACGTGAGGATCAGCCGGTGCCGCAGCGCCGGCAGCGCGACCGAGCGGACATCCTCGTAGGAGAGGTGGTTGCGCCCGGCAATCAGCGCCGAGACGCTCCCCGCGAGCGTCAGGGCCTGTGCACCGCGCGGGCTCGGTCCGAGCCGCACGTAGTCGCGCACGAGCTTTTCGGCGCCGTCGGCCGGCTGCAGCGCGATCACGATGCGGCTCGCGTAGTCGAGCACCGGCGAAGCGGCCGGGAGGGAGCGGGCGAGCGCGCCCATCCGCAGCAAGGCGGCGCCGTCGGACACGGGCGCCGGCTCCGGAAGCTGATCCGTGGTGCGGCGCACGATCGCCGTCAGCTCGGCGGTGCTGGGGTAGTCGAAGTGCAGCTTGAGCAGGAAGCGGTCGAGCTGCGCCTCCGGCAAGGGATAGGTGCCCTGCATCTCGACCGGGTTCTGGGTCGCGAGCACCGAGAACGGTCGCGCGAGGTGATGCGTCTCGTTGCCGATCGTGACCGTCCCCTCCTGCATCGCCTCGAGCAATGCGCTCTGGGTGCGGGGGGAGGCGCGGTTGATCTCGTCGGCGAGGATCAGGGCGCCGAACAGCGGCCCGTGCTGGAATACGAGCTGTGGAGCGCTGTCGGCCCGGTCGACGAGCACGACCGTGCCAGTGATGTCGGCCGGCATGAGATCCGGGGTGAACTGGATGCGGTTGTGCGAGATCCCGAGCGCGCCGGCGAAGGCCCGCACCATGCTCGTCTTGCCGATCCCGGGCACGCCTTCGAGCAGTGCGTGGCCGCCCAGGATGAGGCTGACCATCACGCCGCGGACCGCCTCGCGCTGCCCGACGATCGCGGCGCTGACCTGCCTCTCGATGGCTGTGACGGCCGCGCGGAACTCGGCTGCCGCGGCCTCGCCGTCCGGTTCCTGCGTGGTCGCGGCAGACGTCGATTCGCTCAACGGGCCCATCTCCTCGAGGGTCATGAACTTGACGTTCTCGTCGGTCTACAAGCGCGACGTCCGGCCCAGGTGGCACACACGGCGAGTGCCACGTGGCACTGCGCGAGCATACGGTAGGCTCGCCCCGGGCCGGCGATGCAGGCGGCCCATCGGGCGATGACGCCGGTACCTCAGCCCTGAGGAGCGCCTTGCTTGCGCAATCCGTCATCCGCTCGATCTTCCCGTCCGCAGAGCTCGCGCCCGGTCACGCGCGGCTACGTGCCGAGGTCGTTGCGGGGCGCTCGGTCTTCGTCGAGCGGCGAGCGCGCAGCCCGCTGCGCCTGCTCTGCCCGGCCAATGCCGGCAGCGCCGCCTGGGCCTATACGAGCTCGTTCGGCGGCGGGCTCGTCGACGGCGATGACGTGCGGCTCGGCGTCGACGTAGGGCCCGGCGCGCAGGCGCTCCTTGCCACGCAGGGCTCGACCAAGGCCTACCGCGGCAGCGCGCGGCAGGAGGTGCGCGCGAGCGTCGCTGCGAGCGGGCTGCTGGCGCTTCTGCCAGACCCGCTGGTTGCCTTCGCGGGTGCTCGCGTGTCGTCGCTCGTCGAGGCAGAGCTCGCGCCGGATGCCACCCTCGCGCTCGTCGACTCGCTGGAAGCGGGCCGCGTGGCCGCCGGCGAGCGCTGGGCCGCGGCGCGCTGCGAGCTGCGCATCCGCGTGCGCGTCGACGGGCGGGTCGTGATCGATGACGGCCTACTGCTCGACCCTGCGCACGGATCGGTGGCGCGGCGCATGGGGCCGTTCGACGGCTGGGCGACGGTCGTCCTGCTCGGCCCGCTTGCGCGCGGGGCAG
>JALYLC010000738.1 GCA_030774435.1 Actinomycetota bacterium | reverse complement strand
GGCTACGAGATCTAGTGCTCTGTCCCGGAAATCTCTTGCCGCGATTGCACCGTCTGGACGCCCTGGGAACGACCCGGCGTCTTGCAAATGCTGAACCGCATGAGCGGCGACGCCGGGTCGCCCCCAGAACGCCCAGCCAGCACACTCACGACCAACCGACCTCCGAGACAGAACACTAGAGGCCCGAGATGAAGCTGCAGGACCGAGTCGCGATCGTCACCGGATCCGCCCAGGGGATCGGCCGGGCGGTCGCCCAGAAGCTCTCCGACGAGGGCGCCAAGGTCGTCCTCGCCGACGTCAACGGCCCGGGAGTCGAGAAGGCCGCCTCGGAGCTGCCCGGCGCGCTCGGGCTCACGGCGGACGTGTCGAATGCCGCCGACGTGCAGCGAATGGTCGACGAGACGGTCGCCCGTCACGGCAAGGTCGACGTGCTCGTCAACGTCGCTGCGATCGTGCCGTTCACCGCCTGGGACGACATCACCTTCGAGGAGTGGCGCCGCATCATGTCGGTCAACCTCGACGGCGTCTTCCTGACGATCAAGGCCGTCGAGACGCCGATGCGCGAGGCGGGCTACGGTCGCATCGTGAACATCGCCTCGAACGTCGTCCTGGCGGGCACGCCCAACCTCGCCCATTACGTGGCGTCGAAGGGAGGAGTGTGGTCCTTCACCCGCGCGGCTGCCCGCGAGCTCGGCAAGTACGGCATCACCGTCAACTCGGTGGCGCCGGGGCTGACCGCGTCCGAGGGCGTCCTCGCGAGCCCGCATGCCGAGGCCTTCGAGTTCGTCCAGATGCTGCAGGCGATCCCGCGACGCGCCATGCCATCCGACATCGCGCCGGCCGTGGCCTTCCTCGCCTCCGAGGAGGCCGGCTGGGTGACGGGCCAGATGATCGTCGCCGACGGCGGGCATACGCACAGCTGATGGCTGCCTTCCCGGTCACGCGCGCTGGTGCGATCCTGGCGGTCTCGGACTTCGCGGCGTCGCTCGCGTTCTACCGCGACCGGCTCGGGCTCGCGGTCGAGGCGGTCTACGACGATCCGCCGTACGCCACGCTCTCCTGCGCCGGTGCGCGCGTCTCGCTGGCCGAGCAGGGCCACCCGGCCGAGGACCGGCCGGGCGTCTCGATGACGGCGCCCGCCGATCGCTCGCAGGCCGCGGTGGTGCTCGTGCTCGAGGTCGCCGACGCGCTCGCGGTGCACGCTTCGCTCGAGGCCGAGGGAGTCGCGATGCTCGCGGCCCCGTTCAGCCCGCCCTGGGGCGGTTGCCGCTTCTTCTGCGTCGACCCGGACGGCTACCTCGTCGAGATCGAGCAGCCCGCATGAGGGCCGTCGTCCTGCGCGCGCCCGGCGACGTCGGCGTCGACACGGTGCCGGATCCGGCCATCCTCGATCCCGGCGACGCGATCGTCCAGGTCTCGGCCACGGCGATCTGCGGTGCCGATCTGTTTCCGTTCCACGGCTTCACGCCGGGGTTCGAGAACGGCACGATCCTCGGACACGAGTTCACCGGCACGGTTGTGGCGGCGGGTGCCGACGTCCGGCGCGTGCGGATCGGGCAGCGCGTCGTCTGCACGAGCACGATCTCGGACGGCACCTGTGCGCACTGCCGGGCAGGGCGCATCTCCCAGTGCCAGGGGCGAGCGCTGTTCGGCTACTCCGGTGTCTACCCGCGGCTCGACGGCGGCCAGGCCGAACTCGTCCGCGTTCCGGCCGCCGACCGCTGCCTGCTCGCGCTCGACGACGCGATCCCGGACGAAGCGGCGATCTTCTGCGCGGACATCCTTCCGACCGGCTACGCCTCGGTCGTGCGCGGCGGCGTCGAGGTGGGCGACACGGTCGTCGTGCTCGGCTGCGGCCCGGTGGGGCTGATGGCCGTGCTCTGCGCCGTCGGCATCGCCGGGCGCGTGATCGCGGTCGACGGCATCGCCGATCGGCGGGCGCTGGCCGAGCGGCTGGGAGCCGAGCCGGTCGATCCCGGCGCCGCCGAGGAGATCGTGCTCTCGGCGACCGGCGGACTCGGCGCCGACGTCGTGATAGAGGCCGCCGGAGTTCCGGCCGCGCTCGACGCGAGCCTGCGCCTCTGCCGCGGGCGCGGCACCATCTCGGTGGTCGGCGCGCACTTCGAGCCGGACTACCCGCTCGACAACGCCGTGATGTTCGAGAAGGAGCTGACCCTGCGCTTCACGATCGGCGATCCCGCGCACGATCGCGAGCGGCTGCTCGGACTCGTCGCGGCGGGCCGCCTCGACCCGACGCCGGTCGTGACGCACCGTCTCGCGCTCGGCGACGCTGCGGAGGGCTATCGGATGTTCGATGCGCGCGAGGCGACCAAGGTCGTGCTGCGGCCGTGATCGCCGCGCCCCCGCCCCCGCCGCTCGCGGTCGTGCGCACCGCCCTCGTGCACAAGCTCCGGGGCGAGTACCTCTCGGTCAGGTGGGCGCACTGCTACCGCGACGCCAGGACCTACCGCTCTCTCCGCGTGACGCGCTGCAAGGTCAACTTCGGTGATCCGCACATCGTGCAGTACTGCGTCGTCGTGATCGCGGGGCGCCTGGTCACCGATCACGAGCGGCGCGCGATCCGCTGCGGCATCCATCCCGACCCGACGCTTGCGGACTCGCCGGCCTAACACGTTCTAGCTCTCCGGGCGCGTCTCGCGCTCGGCCTCCTTGAAACGCGCGCGGAGGTCGCGCAGGGCGGGGAGGAGGATCAGCGCAGGCACGATCGGGAGCCAGAAGTTGAAGAGGCGGTAGATGATCACGCCCACCAGCGCCGGCACGAAGTTCATGCCCATGCCGACGAGCGCGAACGTCAGGGCGATCTCGACGAGACCGGCGCCACCGGCGGGAAGCGCGCGCCGGGTGAGCACGTAGCCGCCCGAGTACGCGAGCACGATCGCCGCCACGCTGAGCCGGCCGTTGACGATCTGGAGCGCGGCCCATAGGCAGAGGATGTCCCCGGTCCAGTAGGCGACGTTGCCAAGTACCCCGAGCCCATTCTCCCGCGGGCTCGCCAGCATGTCGCGCACGTAGCCGGCGCCTGCCACGGAGTCCGCGAGCGTGTGCTGGACGAGCCCGGTGCGCGCGCGGCTCAGGCGTTTGACGCGCCTCGGCGACGTGGCCCAGAGCGCGAGGGCGAAGACGGGGATGACCACCAGCGACGGCAGCGTCACACCGTCACCGGCTCCCCCGTCGAGATCGAAATAGAGCAGGGCCGACGCCACGAGAGCCGCGATCGAGAGGATCGAGTACTCGAGAAATCCGAGGCCGAGGACCCGCGTGATCGCTTCGCGCCGAGCGGCCCCGGTGCGGCGGAAGGCCCAGTAGTCGACGGCGAAGCCGCCCGACGCGCGCGTCGCCGCGAACACGCCGAATCCGCCCACCACTGCCTCGGCAGAGAGCTTCATGCTCATCCTCGCACCGCCGTCCACGCTCGCCATGTCGCGAATGGTCAGTACATATCCGGCGTACGCAAGCAGCTCCCCCGCCAGGCAGACGAAGAGCCAGAACCACGAGTGGCGCGTGTAGATCAGGTGGAGCACGTGCGGCCAGCCGGCGTACGAGGCGAGCAGCACCGACACGCCCGCGGTCGCCCCGGCCGATACGAACACGACCACGAACGGCTTGTCCTCCACCCACAGCAGCGCGCGGCCCGCGCGGTGCCTCGCTCGCCGCAGGCGCGAGAGCATGCTCATGCGCGAGCCCCTACGAGATCGGCGACGGAGCGCGAGCGGGCGAGCAGCGTTACGCCCAGGCCCACGAGAGCCAGCCCGCCGAGATCGATGGCCAGGGAGGCAGCATCAGAGCCGAGGTGCTGACCCATGATCGGGGCCAGGAGCGCCGGAGCGACGGTCTCCATGGCGAAGATCATGGGGGCCACGACCGTCGCCGGAGCGAGGCGGAAGGCGCTGTTCTCGGTGATCGCTCCGGCGCCGGCAGTGGCGGCGCTGAGCGCGAGCCAGGCGACCGCGGGCCACCAGGCGCCGCGCCCGAGTGCGCTGTCGAGCAGCGTCGTGGCGAGCGCGACCAGGACGTAGGCAGCGCCCGCGGCGAACGCGAGCGCGTTGGCCGGCAGGGGCCGGCCGCGCCGCGGCACGAGAGGCGCGACGGCGATCAATCCGAGGCATGCCAGCGCCACGGCGATCAGGCCGCCGTTCCGCGAGCCGCCGGTCGTCGGCACCAGCAGGGCGAGCACCGCGATGCCGCTTACGATGGCGACCACCGCGAGCGCGCTGCGCCGGGTGATGGGCTCGCCGAGAATCCGATGGCCGGCCGCGAGCAGGCCCACGACGGAGAAGGCCATGACCGGTTGCACGAGCGTGAGGGGCGCGTACGCCAGCGCAAGCGCCTGCAGCGGCCAGCCGATCAACCCCAGCGCCGTCCCGAGCACCCACAACCGCCGCTTGAGGAGGAAGAGGATCAGGGACGTGCGCAGGTGCAGCTCGGCCGGTACGCGGCGCGCCTCGAGCGCCTGCAGGGTGACCGCGGCGGCGTAGAGCGCCGCCGAAGCGAGCGCTGCCAGGAATGCCAGGAGGAGGTGCGGCACTGAGAGCGCATTTCTAAATGATCGTGGTGTCTGGCGCGGCTGGATCGGCCTGCAGTCGATTGCCAGGGCGCCTAACGCGGGGTGGGTGGGTTC
>JALYLC010000737.1 GCA_030774435.1 Actinomycetota bacterium | reverse complement strand
TTGCCCGACACAGCCCTGTCCAGGCCGGTCGACCACATCGATCCCTGGAGGCTAGGCGATGGCATGGACAGTGGCAATTGGCGTCGATACGCACAAGGACGCGCATGTCGCGGTCGCGCTCGATGTGCTCGGGGTGGAGCTCGATCACTGTGTGGTCGAGGCGACGCTCGCTGGCTACAAGCGGCTCCTGCGCTGGGCCGCGCTGCTCGGTGAGCCGGCGTTTGCGGTCGAGGGGTGCGGGAGCTACGGCGCGGGCCTGGCGCGCTTCCTGGAGACGACCGAACATCTGGTGTGGGAGTGCGAGCGGCCTCGCCGCGGCGATCGCAAGCGCGGCAAGAACGACCGCATCGACGCCACCCTCGCGGCCCGTCGTCTGCTCTCGGGCAGCGGCCTGAGCACGCCACGCGGCGGTGGGTAGCGCGAGCATCTGCGGGTGCTGCTGGTCGAGCGGCACGGCGCCATCCGGGCGCGTACGGCGGCGATCAACCAACTGCACGGGCTGGTCGTGACCGCCCCCGATGCGCTGCGCGAGCGTCTCTCCGGGCTCTCGAAGCCGCGACTCGTCACGGCAGCAGCTCGGCTGCAAGCGAGTGCTGATGGTGTCTGTGAGGTGCTACGGCGCATCGCGAAGCGCGCCCAGAGCCTTTCGCAAGAGATCGCCGAGATCGATCGCTCGCTGCTGCAGCTCGTTGTCGAGCTCGCACCGCAACTGCTCGCCGAATGTGGTGTCGGTGCCGTCTGCGCCGCGCAACTGCTGGTCTCAAGCGGCGACGCTACACGCATGAAGAGCGAGGCCTCGTTTGCGGCGCTCGCTGGCACAAGCCCCGTCGATGCCTCGAGCGGCAAGCAGCAGCGTCACCGCCTCAACCGCGGCGGCGACCGCCAGCTCAATTGGGCGCTCCATGTGATCGCGCTGCAGCGCGTCCGCCATCACGCCGAGACGAGGGAGTACTACCAACGCTTGCTGGCCGCCGGCAAGACCACCCGCGAAGCCAAACGCTGCATCAAACGCTCCCTCGCGCGCCGCCTCTACTACCAACTCCGCCAGCGACCCCAAACGCCCTTGACAACATAGAAGCGTCGGAAGCTTGGAAGGCGCCTCGGTAGGTTCAAATCCTCTCGCCCCGATTCGACGAACGGCAGGTGCCGTCACAACGGGCTGGCGGGGCGGTGCATGTGGCTGGTTGGCGGTGATCGCGCGCCCGCCTTCGTCCGCGAAAACTGGGTGCTGGCCGTTGCCGCTGGTACGGATGCGGTGGTCGTGCAGCAGCTTGTGGTGGCGTGGGCAGAGCAGGATCAGGTTGTCAAGCTCGGTCCTGCCGCCGCACTCGACCGGGATGAGGTGATGTGCCTCGAGTTCGCGGGCGGCCGTGCAGCCGGGGTATTGGCAGTGGGTTGAGCGCTTGTGCAGGGCGCGCTGCTGGGCGTAGGAGGCGCAGCGGCCCACGCGTGAGTGCACGAGGTCGCGGCCGCTGGGCTTGATCGCGAGGCGGCGCGAGTCGCAGACAAGCCGCTCGGCGGTCTCGGGGCTGAGCGGCCCTGCGCACTCAAGCAGCGGCGGCCCGTCGTCGCTGATGTGCACGATCAGAGTGGTGGGGCTGCGCTTCACGCCGCCGGCCACGGCTCCGGCCTGCCGCGCGAGCACGACCAGCGCATCCGCCGCGGACTGCTGCCAATCCAGCAGCGTTCCAGCCTGCTTGTCGAGCGCGCGCTGGCTCTTGGCGATGCTCCAGATGGCCTGCTCGAACGCGACGCCTTGCTCCAGCGGGAGACGACCGCTGAAGGCCAGCTCGCGACGCCCGCGCGTCCAAGTCATGCTCAGCGCGCGTCGCTCGTAGAGCGCGTGATCGTCGTTCACTTTGGGCGGAACGATCGTGCGGGCGGCGAGCGCAATGTCGCTGGGCGGCTTGCCGACCGCGATGCGCGCGAGCTCAGCATCGGTGTCGGGTGTCGCGTACTCGGCGGCGGCTGCGACCTGGTCGAGGGTCAGCGCGCCTGTGCCGAGCGCGTGGTCGAGCGCGGGCAGGCTGCGCAGCGCGCTGCTCGTGCGTGTGATGCGCGCTGCGGTGCGGTGGTCGCTGCTTGAGACCTGCGCGAGCCATTGCGCGCTCGAGGAGCAGCCTGCCGCCTGCCAGTCGCCGTCGTCGTCGGCTTCGCGCACGATCTGCGTGACGCGTTGCTTGATGCGCGCCTCCTGCTCGCTGAGGGAGCGCAGCTCGTGTCGGCGCGCCTCGCGGCGGCGCTCACGCGCCTGGTCGACAGTCACATCGGATGTGGCGAACATATGTTCGTATCGTATCAGCAGCGCGTCGCCGAAATGTGCCGATTGTGTGCCGAAATGCAGCGCTTTTCAATTGAGTCACGGTCCCGCCGCAACCGCAGTCGCCGTGAGAGCTGAACCGAGATCGCCGCGCGCGGTGACGCCGAGCTTCGGGAAGATCCGGTGGAGGTGCGTGCCGACCGTGCGGTGCGAGACGTACAGCATCTGTCCGATCTCGCGATTTGAGAGACCATTGGCTGCCAAGTGGGCGATCTGGAGCTCCTGTGCTGTGAGTTCGTCACGAGCGGAGGGGTCGCGGCGTCGGCTCGATTCGCCCGACGCCCGCAGCTCTCGGCGTGCCTGTTCGCTCCATGCTGCGCAGCCCAGAGCGTCGAACACGTCGCGGGCTGTGCGCAACGGCTCGCGCGAGTCGGCGATGCGGCGTCGGCGGCGTAGGCACTGGCCGTAGACGAGCAAGATCCGGGCGCGTTGGAAAGGCCAGCGGCCTACGTCTGCACCGAGCGCCTCCTGGAACCGCTCGGCGGCCTCGTCATCGTCTGCGAGCAGCGCGCGGGCGTGGCGCAAGCCGAGCAAGGTCCAGATCCCCGGGCTGTCGCCGGCGGCCGCTTCGACTTGCGCCACGCGCGCTCGGGCCTCTTCGGCACGGTCGATGTGCACGGCGGCTTCGGCGAGGTCGCCTATGACCCAGCAGGCCATCACAGGGTGGTGGCCGGGGCCGTTCGGATCGAAGAGGCACTCCGCGGACGCATAGGCGTCGGCGTGGCGGCCCGCCCCGAGCGCGGCCAGCACCCTGCCGAACTGCGCCATCACTGGCGAGGCCGCGCAAGGGATTCGCCGGAGCGAGCACGGGCAGGTCGCGCGCCTGCAGTTCCTGGATGACAGGCGTCCAGTGCGACGCGTCAGCGAAGCCGCCGTGGACGAGAACGACGGTCGGGGGAGTAGGGGTCCCTCGATGCCTTCGGCGCCATCGTCGAGAGCAGCGTGACGACGCCCCGATCGTGAACGAGTGGGGACGAAAAGCGCGCACGCCTCTCAACCAAGCAGTCTGAGCCCTGCCCGCGCCCCGGAGGCGCAGCAGAATGCGCCGCGCCGGACTGA
>JALYLC010000736.1 GCA_030774435.1 Actinomycetota bacterium | reverse complement strand
TGGCGCCGGAGGCGCGCCGCCTGTTCCGCACGGGCGCAGACGGCGCGCGTCTCCTGATCGTCGGCGGTGAGCCCGGCAAGGCCTACGATCCGCCGGACTGGTCATCGACCCCGGATTGACCGCTAAGCGAGTCCCGGCGCGGCGACAAACGCCGGCTCGCGCTGACCGCGGAAGAGCACGATGCTCATCACGATGATCCAGAGCGCGGTTGCGACGAGCGCGATGAAGTCGGCGAACGGGATGTAGAGCGCGATGCCTGCTGCGAGCGCGATCCAACCGAGGATGCGCTTTGCGCCGGCCCGCGGGATGAGGCAGCCCGCCGCGCCGAGCATCATCACGCCGAGACAGGAGTTGAAGGCGACCCAGACGTCCCCGTCCAGCATGTTCAGTGCCTGGAGCGCGCCGTCGGAGACTCCGCTCTTGCCGCCGATGTCCGCCAGCGCGAAGTGGAGGAACGCGGCGAGCACGAAGGCCCCGGCGGCCAGCAGATTGCCGCCGACGAGGACGACCTGCCAGAACGGTCGCCGATCCCGATCGGCCGGCCACACGGCCTGCAGCAGGCTGACCCCGAAGAACACGAGCAACGGCGCGGCAGCCGCGAGCACGAATGCCACTGCGATCTGATGAGTCGAGTTCGCGTCGTAGAACGACCTGACCTTCGCGACGGAATCGCCGCCTCCGGGCGTGTCCTGGGCGAGGCCGCCGAAGGCGGCGAGCACGAGGACCACGAAGCCGATTCCGCTGAGAGGAAGAAACCGGCTCGCACCCGTCTGGCCGGCATCGCTCGAGATGGACATCGTCCGCTCCTTTCGCAGTGCTCCCTCGGGGCGAGGAAGCCTGGCAAGGACGCTAGGGCGGCGACGCCCCGGGCACATCGGCGCTGCCCCAGAAACGTGGTTCGGTGCTGGCACCGATTGCGAAGTCGCGCCGAAAAGCGAAAGATGTCCCCATGCGGAGCCTCCGGATCACAGCGTGGGTCGTAGCGCTGACGACGTTTGCGATCTTCGCGGGTCTGGTGCTCGGGCTGGCGCCCGATCTGACAGGTGACCAGCGCTTCGCGTACGCCCTCGCGTTCGTCGCCCTCGCGCCGGCCAGCGTCGGATTGCTGATCGCGATCAGGCAGCCGCGCAACGTGATCGCGTGGATCCTGCTGGTGGGCGCGCTGTCGGCAGCGCCGTGGTACGTGTTCATCCCCGACCGGGGCTGGTCGCTGCAGTTCGCCCGCGCCGTGTGGCCCCTGCTCTACGCCTGGGCGATCGCGGTCGCATTCGTCTTCCCGAACGGACGCTTGCTCACGCGCCGCTGGCGCTGGGTCGCAGGCGCTGCGGTCTGCAGCTTCGTCGCGTTCCTGAGCATCGCCATGCTCGACAACGAGCCGTTCGATCCGCCGGACGCGGCAGTGCGCAGCCCGATGGCCGGCGTCCATCACCCGGGTTGGGTCAACTGGATCTGGGTGCCGTTCTGGATCGGCATCCTCGCCAGCCTCTTCGCAGGGGCCATCGCAATCTGGCTGCGCCTGCGCCGCTCGACGGGCGTCGAGCGGCTGCAGACGCTCTGGCTCGTCTGGGCAGCGGCGCTGGTTCCCCTCGGCCTGCTGAGCTGCTTCGCCGGATGGGGCGTCGGCGTCCCGTACGCCGATGTCGCGCTCTTCGTCATCCTGATGCTGATGCCGATCACCGTCGCCGCTGCGGTCGGCATAGCGGTCGTCCGCTACCGGCTGTACGCGATCGAGCGCCTGGTCAACCGAACGGCCGTCTACGGCAGCCTGACCCTGCTGCTCGCGGCGACGTACATCGGCATCACGCTCGCCGCCGGGGTCGCCGTCGGCCACGGCTCCGCCTGGGTGACCGCGGCCGCGACGCTGGTCGTGGCGCTCTCGTTCCGGCCGCTGCGCGCGCGTGTCCAGTCCATCGTCGACCGCCGCTTCGACCGCGCGCGCTCAGACGGGCTGCGCACGGTGGAGGCGTTCGAGAGCGACGTCCGCGAGGGACTGCGTGCGCCCGAGGAGATTGCCGGCGTGCTCGCCGCGGCACTGCGTGACCCGCTCGCCGACCTCGTGTTCTGGCTTCCAGCGAGCGAGACCTACGCCACCTCGGCGGGAGAGCTCGTCGCAGAACTTCCGGCGGACGGTCGCGCGCGCTCCGAGATCACGCGCGAAGGCGCCCGCACGGCCGTGCTGCTGCACGACCCCGCGCTGCTCGATCGCCCGGCGCCGCTGCGCGACATCCTCGCGGCCGGCGCGCTGTCGGTCGAGATCGCGCGCTTGCGCGTCGAGGTGCGGCTGCAGTTGCAGGAGGTGCAGGCCTCGCGCGTGCGGATCGTCGAAGCCGGCTACGAGGAGCGGCGTCGTCTCGAGCGCGATCTGCACGACGGGGCCCAGCAGCGGCTCGTCTCGCTCGGCCTGCAGATCCGCCGCATGCAGCGCTCGCTACCGCGCGAGGCGAGCATCCTCGCACCGGCGCTCGACCAGATCGTCGGCGAGGTGGGCTCGGCAATCGGGGATCTGCGCCAGATCGCGGCCGGCGTGAGGCCTGCGCGCCTGGACGACGGACTCGCGGCGGCGCTGCACGACCTCGCCCGCACGTTGCCGATCCCGGTCGAGGTCGAGGCCCCGATCGGGCGCGTGGCCGCGAGTGTCGAGGCCGCCGCGTATTTCGTCGTGTGCGAGGCACTGACCAACACCGTCAAGCACGCGTCGGCCTCGCGGGTCGCGCTGAGCGCCACGCGCGAGGACGGCACGCTCCATGTGTGCGTGTCCGACGACGGCGTGGGAGGCGCGCACGCGCGCCGCGGCTCCGGCCTGGCGGGCCTCGGCGACCGCGTCTCGGCACACGGCGGCACCCTCGTGATCGCCAGTCCGCGGGGCGGCGGCACGCGCATCGAGGTCGCCATCCCATGCGGCTCGTGATCGCCGAGGACACCGTGCTGCTCCGGGAGGGGCTGGCAGGCCTGCTGGAGGACGCGGGCCACGACGTCGTCGCGCGCGTGGGGGACGCCGAGTCGCTGCTGGCCGTCGTCGCCGAGCACGAGCCCGAGCTCGCGATCGTCGACGTGCGCATGCCGCCGACGTACGAGGACGAGGGCATGAAGGCGGCCTCCGAGATCCGCCGCTCGCATCCCGGCACGGCCGTGCTCGTCCTGTCACAGCACATCGAGAGCCGGCACGCCGTGGATCTCGTCGGCTCCGGCGGCGGCTTTGGCTACCTGCTCAAGGATCGCGTGCTCGATGTGGACGAGTTCCTGGAGGCCGCCCAGCGTGTCAGCGCCGGGGGGTCCGCACTCGACCCGGAGGTCGTCAAGCACCTGCTCAGCCCGCCGAAGCAGGACGACGCGCTCGCGCGGCTGAGCCCGCGCGAACGCGAGGTGCTCGGCCTGGTCGCCGAGGGCCGCACGAACGCCGGCATCGCCAAGCACCTCTGGCTGACCGAGAAGACGGTCGAGACGCACGTCAGCTCGATTCTCGGCAAGCTCGGCCTCTCGCATTCTGCGGAGGGCCATCGCCGCGTGCTCGCCGTGCTCGCCTACCTGCGCGCCTCGACCGTCTGAGTTACGCGAGCCCAGACCCGCCCAGGGGCGGCGGCTCGCGCCGGAACAGCATCACGCTCACGACGATGATCCAGATCGCGGTGAGCAGCAGGCCGAAGAAGTCCGCGAACGGGATCAGCAGCGCAATGGCGAGCAGCAGGGCGATCCACCCCAGTATGCGATAGGTGCCCGTACGCGGAATGAGCGAGCCCGCCGCGCCGAACATCATGACGCCGAGGCAGCTGTTGAACGCGATCCAGTTGTCGGCGTCGAGAGCGTTGAGCCCTTGCGCCGTGCTCGCCGAGACGGAATCCGCCGAGTCCGCGAGCGTGAAATGAACGAAGGCGGAGAGCGCGAAGGCACCCGCGGCAAGCACGCTGCCCCCGACCAGCACGGCCTGCCAGACCGGACGCCTGCCTGCAGCGGGCCACAGGCTGAGCGCGAGCGACACGCCGAAGAAGACGAGCAGCGGCAGCGACGCCGCGAGCACGAAGGCAGCAAGGTTCTGGCGGTTTTGGTGCGCCTGGTAGAACGACGAGACTTTCGCGGCGGAACTGTTGCCGTCGGGGGTGTCCCCGCCGAGCACCACGATCGCTGCGACCGCCCCGATCACGAACGCCGCGCCGCTCAATGGCAGCAAGCGCGCCGTCATTCCGCGTCCTGCCTCGGGCGAGGTTCCCATCTCGGCATTCCTTTCGGTCGCAAGGGAGCTGTGTGCCACGCGACGATACGCACATCCCGGCCGCCCTGCTCGGGTCTCCCTCGAGGCCGGCCGCGGGCCTTGGCGCCTCGGCCGGTCGCCGGCGGGTGCAACCCTTCCAGTGAGCGAGGCCGTCGCCCGACCCTGCATGAACACGCTACCCACTGGGTAAGTGACCGCGGGCATTCACCTTCGACGGAGGCTTGGTATCTGCATGAGCGCGACGAAGAATCCCACCGTGACTATCACCCCCGGCGTCGAGATGCCGCTCGTCGGGCTCGGCACCTGGCAGGCCACCGGCAATCAGGCCTACGAGGCGGTCCGCCACGCGCTGGACGTCGGCTATCGCCACATCGACACGGCGACCATGTACGGCAACGAGGCGGCCGTCGGCCGCGCGCTGCGTGACAGCGGCCTGCCGCGCGACGAGGTCTTCATCACCACGAAGCTGCCGTCGGGCAACGCCGGACGGGAGCGCGCGACCATCGACTCCAGCCTGCACGCGCTGGGCGTGGAGCGGGTCGACCTGTGGCTGATCCACTGGCCGCCGGGCGGCTGCGCGGCACCGCAGGTGTGGGAGCAGTTCGTCCAGGTCCAGGCCGACGGCCTCGCGCGAGCCATCGGCGTGAGCAACTACGACGAGCGGCAGATCGACGAGTTGGTCGCAGCGACCGGCGTGACCCCGGCCGTCAACCAGATCGAGTGGTCGCCGGCGCGCTACGACGCGGCGGTCGTCGAGGCCCATCGGGCCCGCGGAGTGACGCTCGAGGGCTACAGCCCCTTCAAGAGCGCCAACCTGCGCGAGCGCGTCCTCGTCGAGATCGCGGAGCGCCACGGCGTCACCACCCGCCAGGTCGTGGTTCGCTGGCACATCGAGCACGGCATCGTCGTGATCCCGAAGTCGAGCAACCCCGAGCGCATCGACGCGAATTTCGAGGTGTTCGGCTTTGCGCTGGAGGCAGACGAGGTCGCGCGCATCGACGCGCTCGGCCGCTGACGTCAGCCCGTTCCGCAGCGCCCGCGGCGGCGAGCGAATTGGAAAGAGCCCCGCCGAGGCGGGGCTCTTCCGTTAGCAGGCCGGTAAGCCGGATTCTGTCGTGGGCAGCCATCCATCTAGGCCCGGCGTTGCCGCCGGGCTCGAGCCGCCTACCCGGGGCTCGGCGAGCCGCCTCATCGCCCCTGTCTGGCGTTGCACCGGGTGGGGTTTGCCGAGCCGGCGCGTCACCGCGCCGCTGGTGCGCTCTTACCGCACCTTTTCACCCTTGCCGGCGACCGCGGACGGTCGCTTGGGCGGTGTTCTTTCTGTTGCACTCTCCGTCGGGTTTCCCCGCCTGGGCGTTACCCAGCACCCTGCTCTTCGGTGTCCGGACTTTCCTCGCGACCACAAGGGTCGCGCGGCTGCCTGGCCTGCAAGCTCAGCATATCGCCGCGCCGCACAGCCATGATGTCCCGGTGTCGCGCCCTCACCCGACTCTGCGCGGCGGCGTTCGCACGCGCTTCGCCTCGCTCATCGCCGCGCTGCTCCTGTACGGCTGGGGCGAGCTGCTCACGGTGCGTGCCGATGTCGGGCTCGGGCCATGGGACGTCCTGCATCAGGCCGTGTCGATCCACTCGGGTCTGCGCTTCGGCGTCGCGGTCGTGGTCGTCTCGCTCGCGGTGCTGGTGCTCGCCGCGGTCCTGGGC
>JALYLC010000735.1 GCA_030774435.1 Actinomycetota bacterium | reverse complement strand
GGGCGGCCCACACGGGAGCTTCTCAGAAGTTGAACTTGGCCACGTTCTGCTTGGTGAACAGGAACGGGGGACCGAGGATGACTTCCGGCCCGCCTGCGCCCTTGATGATCTTGTACTTGCCGAGCTTGCCGGCCGTGAAGGTCTCGCCGACCTTGCCCTTGATGTCACCGGAGGCGAGGTGGGAGGCGGCGTAGCCCGCCAGGTACCCGAGATCCTCGGGGTTCCAGAGCGCGAAGTTCTTGAGCGTGTTGTTCAGCAGGTACTTCTTCATCTGGCTCGGCAGCCCGAGGCCCTGGAGGACGACCTTGCCCTTGTACTTCGAGTTGGAGAGGTACTGCGCCGCGGACGAGATGCCCACCGTCGTCGGCGACTCGATGCCCTTGAGGTTCGGATACGCCTGCAGCATGCTCTCCGTGGCCTGCAGCGAGTCCTTCGGGTCATCGTTGCCGTAGTAGATCTTCACGAGCTTCATGTTCTTGTACTTGGGCAGCTTGAGCTCGGCCTTCATGAACTTGATCCAGGCGTTCTGGTTGGTCGCCGTGGACGCGGCCGAGAGGATCGCGAACTCGCCCGTGTAGTTCATCTCCTTGCCCAGCTCCTGGATCTGGCTGCGCCCGATCGTCTCGGTGTCCGCCTGGTTGATGAAGAGTTGGCGGCAGTTCACGTCCGAGTCGAACGAGACGACCGCGATGCCCTTGGCCATCGCCTGCTTGAGCTGCGGGCAGAGAGCCGCCGGATCGTTGCCCGCGATCACGATCGCGTTGGCGCTCGTCTGGATGGCGGTCTGGATGGCGGGCAGCTGCGCAGCCGCCGTGTCCTTGGTGCCGGACTGGACGACCTGCTTGTTGCCGATCTTCGTGAGCGCGAGCTTGCCGCCGCGGTCGGCGATGACCTCGTACGGGTTGAGCGTGTCCTTCGGGATGAAGTACACCGTCTGACCGCTCTTGAGCTTGCTCGTCGCCTGAGCGGCAACGGCCGTACCGATAACGCCGACCGCGACCACGGTCGCGATCACGGCGACGCGTCGTGCGCGACGCCCCCGTGTCAACAGCATGAGAGACCTTTCCTTCGGGGAACGAACAGAGGATTCAGTGGGGCGCGCCAGGTAGCGCGCCCGGCGCGATGAGTTCACCTCGGGCCTCCATCGGGCCGGGGTGACCTGCTTGACGGTGGGCGAGCCTCCTTTCTGCGCGCGATCCGGGTCGAGCACGTCGCCGCTCGAGCGATCCCAACCCAGTGGGGTGCGCGGCGGGGTGCCGCAGCCCCGGAGTGATCGTTTTGATGATCACTCACGGTTGTGTCCGGCGCCAAAGGCGTAGACTCGAACATATGGGAACGGCTTGTAACACATACGTGCCTTCCGGTGCAAGCGCGCGAGCCGCGTGCTGCGTACCCCTTCGCCCTCGGTAGATTGGGACGACGATGCTCGAGCAAAGTCCGCCCGAAAGCTCTCCGCCGGTCATTCCGGAGGAGCGCCGGCGCCTGATCCTGGCGATGCTCGGCGAGCGCGGAAGCGTGACGGTGGCCACGGTCGAGCGCGCGTTCGGCATCTCCGGGATGACCGCAAGGCGCGATCTCGCGATCCTCGCCCAGGAGGGCCGGCTCCGGCGGACGCACGGCGGCGCCGTGCTCCCGGAGCTCGCCGGCCACGAGGACTCCTTCCGCAGCCGGCTCGAGCAGGAGGCCGACGAGAAGCGCCGCATCGCCTCTGCGATCGCCAGGAGCGCCGAGCCGAACGAGACGATCTTCATCGATTCCTCGACGACGAGCTACTTCGCCGTCGAGCAGCTGCTGGAGCTGGGCGTCAGCGCGACGTTGCTCACCAACTCGCTGCCCGTCATGAGCCTGGTGGCGTCATCGGAAAGCTCGAACCTCAAGCTCGTGGGCCTCGGCGGCTCGTTCCGCGCGCTCACGCAGTCGTTCGTGGGTGCCGAGACGGTGCGCGCCATCGAGGGCTTCTACGCCGACCGCGTCGTGTTCTCGGTCAAGGGCATCTCGGCCGAGGGCTTCCTGACCGACCCGGACGCGCTCGAGTCCGAGGTCAAGCGCACCATGATCATGCAGGCGGCGACGGTCGTGCTGGTGGCGACCCACCGCAAGTTCGACGGGCGCGGCCTGAACGTCATCGCTCCCGCGCAGCGGGTGCAGGTCGCCTATCTCACGGATCCGCCGGCGTCGGGCGCACGGATGCTGGCGGAGTCCGGGGTCGAGGTCATCCGCGTTTGATCCCGTCAGGTCGCCCGGACCGGAGCGCACGTCAGCCGGCTGGCACGGACGACCAGAAATCGGCGAGCAGCGTGTTGTACTCGGCGGGTCCCTCCTGGAACGGCTGGTGACCCTGGTCGGCGATCACCCGAAGGCTAGCGCCCGGGATGCGGCCCGCGAGCTCGCGGCCGAATCGCTCGGGCAGGCAGAGGTCGAGCTCCCCCACCGTGACGAGCGTCGGTGCCGAGATCGCCCCCACGCGGTCGTAGGAGTCATGCTCGATCAAGGCGTCCGCGGAGCGGCAGAACGCATCGACCGACTGGGCGTGCTCACTCGCGGCCGCTGCCGTCAGCCACTCCTCCATGATCCCCTCGTTGTAGATTCGCGGCGCGAAGCACCACAGGTTCACGACATTCAGGAAGTCGCGGAGATTGTCAGACTTCTTCGCCGCCCACTGCCAGCTGCGGATGACCTCGCCGAAGAAATGGTCGCCGCGGCAATACGTGCCGTTGAGGACGAGGCTGCGCACCTTGGCCGGATGGGCGAGAGTGAGCTCCTGCGCGATTGCGCCGCCCATCGAGGAGCCGACGACGTGAGCGCGCTCGATGCCGAGCGCATCCATGAGCGCGGCGGTATCGGCCGCGAAGCTCGAGATGCGGTACTCGCCCGGCGGAGTCGCCGAGCGGCCGACGCCGCGGTTGTCGAAGGTCGTGATCCGCCAGCGATCACTGAGACTCGAGACCTGGTCGACCCAGCACGCGCCCTCGTCGGCGAGGCCCGAGATGAAGATGACGTCGTCGCCCTGCCCTGCCTGTTCGGCGTACAGCTGCACGCCGTCCGCATCGATCATTCCCATCGCGCGATCTTAGAGCGCATGCATCCACCCCAGCCACACACACTCATCCCGAAATGCGCTCTTATGGCCGCCGCGCCTGCAGCGTGTAGCTGTGCGGCAGCCGCTCGGGCCGGTCGCTGAGCCGGAACTCGCCGCCGCCGATCGGCGTCATCTGACCCGGCATGGCATCCCAGGGCACCGAGTCGTGCTCCTCGAGCGCTGTCAACTGCAATCCGGCGTCGAACAGCGCCGTCACGATCTCGCCCAGGCCGTGATTCCATTCGTGCGTCACGTTGTGCGTGAACACGTGATCGGTCTCGACGTACGTGCCGCCCTCATCCCAGACCGTCGGCTCCGGCTGCTCGAAGTACGGGTACTCGAGTACGAGGAGGCCGTCGGGCCGCGGGTCGGCAAGCGACCACAGGACCGGGTGACCCTCACGCATGAAGAGCCTGCCTCCAGGGCGCAGCACGGTCGCCACGACCTCTGCCCAGCGGCGGATGCCGGGCAGCCAGCAGATCGCGCCAATGCCCGTGTAGACGAGGTCGAAGCGCTCGCGGCCGAGCACGTCGGGCGCGCCGTACAGATCCGACTCGACGAACTCCACGTCGACGCCGACCGCCGCCGCCAGGCGCCGGCCCTGCTCGAGCGCAGGCCCGGAGAAGTCGAGCCCGGTCATGCGGGCGCCGAGCCGCGCGAGCGAGACGGTGTCGGTGCCGATGTGGCACTGCAGGTGAACGGCGTCAAGGCCCCTGATGTCACCGAGTCGCGGAGCGTCGAAGCTGACGACCCCGCTGAGGAACGACGGATCCTCGCTGAAGCGCGTGACGGCATAGTCGGGCGAGGCGGCATGCGCCGCGACGCGGTCGTCCCAGTTGGCGCGGTTGACGTCGCGGTAGTCGTCCATCGCGAAGAGCGTCGCAGATCGTCCCGGAATCCGCGCAGCAGCCCCGGGCGCTGTGCCCGGAGCTGCGAGCGGCACCCACCCGGGAACCGGTTCAGTTGCGCAGGTGCACGACCACGACGATGTCGGAGTTGTTCGTTTCGCCCACCTGGGTCGCCGTGACCGCGCCCGTCGCGCCTGCGTAGCGGCCCGTGCCGCCGCTGACGATGGGATCGCCGCCGGCCGGCGTGTGGAAGAGCAGCATCTGATTGCCTCCGACGGCCGCCTGGCCATCGCACGCCGGCGCGCCCTTGGCCGTCTTGAAGACGCAGATCGTGTGGCTCGTCGACGACCACTTCCTGGCATGGCTCTGATGCGTGCCCTTGTAGGCCAGCTCGGTCACCTCGAGCTGGTCGCCCACCGCCGGCGGGGCCTTCGGGGACCCCTGTACGACGGTGCCGTCCGCGCGCGTGTGCACGAGCGACACCACGACGGAGTAGTAGCGGAGGGTGATGGTCGTGCCCGTCCGGTGGCCGGACGGCCGCGCCGATCCGCCGGCCAGTGCCGGGCTCGTCGCGGCCGCGAGTGCCGCCAGGCCGACCAGACCCAGGCCGGCAAACCGCCGTGCGGTGCGAATTCGACGTGCGAACGGTGTGCTCACGAGCTCCTCCTCAGCGACGCGGCGCGCGGGTCGCGCCGGCACCAACGACCCTAGGAAGCGAGACTCGAGAGCACATCGTGACTGGCACTGGAATCACGCTCGGTGCCAGCCCGGAGCATTAGCATCGGCACATGACCGATACAGGCTTCACACGCACGGCGCTCGCGCTCGACGGCGACGAGCGTTTCGTCTCCCTGCGCCGGCCGCTCGAGGTGAGCGGCATGGGCATGAACCTCATGATCCTCGCCCCGGGCCAGCGCGGGCGCATCCACGATCACGAGCGCCAGGAGGAGGTGTATCTCGTCTGGGAGGGCACGCTCACGCTGATCGTCGAGGGCGTGCCGCACGACCTCGGGCGCGGCGAGCTCGCGCGCGTCGGGCCCGGCGTCCGCCGGCAGCTCGTCAACCGCGGGCCGGAACGCTGCACGATCGTGGCTCTGGGGGCCACGCCCGGGGCGCACGGGGGCCGCGACGGCCTGGCCTGGGCCTCGTGGGAGGACGCAGGCCCGCCCCGGCCGCCGCAGGAAGTGCCGATGCCCGACGACCTGCCGGAAGGCGAGCGGAGGAGCTGAGACGACGAGGCCGGAGGCCGGGTCAGGGACGCATTTGCGGCTATGCTCACCGCGGGCCGCAAGGCCCGCCCTGCCCGCATGGACGCCGCAGCTCCGAGCCGTGACGGGTGGGGAGCGCGTGAGGGACGCCACACTGGCAACGCGAGGCACGGAAGGGGCGGACATGACGGCAACGAAGCGCAAGAGGCTGGCGCGTCTGGCAGCGATCGCGGGCATCGTCGCGCTGGTTGCGGTGGGCACGACGGCGAATTCATCCGCGGCACCGCGACAGCACAAGGCGATGGCCAAGATTCGCATCGCCTTCTCGACCTGGAACGGCTACGCCGGTCTTGTGATCGGCGTCAAGAGCGGCATCTTCAAGAAGGCCGGGCTCGACGTCCAGTACAGCGTGATCGAGGATCCGGTGGCGCGCTTCAACGCCCTCAAGGCAGGCTCACTCGATGCGATCGCGACGACGCCCGATACGTTCGCGCGCACGTACGCGCGCGGGATCAAGACCGTGCAGGTGCTGGGTCTCGACGCCTCGGTCGGCGGCGACGGCATCGTCGCCGACAAGAGCATCACGACCGTCAAGCAACTGAAGGGCCAGAAGGTCGCGGTCAGCGCGGGCTCGACGAGCCAGTGGTTCCTGGCCTACGTGCTCTCCGTGAATCACCTCTCGCTCAAGGACGTGAAGCAGGTCGATCTGACGTCCGGCGACGCGGGCGCGGCCTTCGCCGCCGGTCGGGTGCCGGTTGCCGTGACCTGGCAGCCGTGGCTCGATCGCACCAAGAAGAACCCCAACGGCCATGTGCTGGTGTCGACCAAGCAGTACCCGACGATCATCACGGACCAGGTCGGCTTCACCCCCGGCTTCATCAAGAAGAATCCGGCGACCGTACAGGCGTTCGTGAAGGCCTACGGCCAGGTCATGGACTCGATCAAGGCCAATCCCGACAAGGCGTTCGGCTATGCCACGAAGTACCTCGGCCAGACCACCAAGGAGATCGAGGCGACGCTCGGCGACGTGCCGCTGTGGACGCTCCAGCAGAGCCGCGCGTACTACGGCACCGCGGCCAGGCACGGCCAGATCTACAAGATCTTCACGAAGGCCGGCCAGTTCTGGAAGTCGATAGGCGAGATCTCGAGCGTCCCCTCTCCGAACGGCGCCATCGACCCGAGCTTCCTGACCAAGGCGTAGCGGCGTGAGCGCCGCCGGCGAGGAGCCCGTCGCCCCGCCCGGCCACGGCCTCCCGGGCGGGACGGTCGTCACACGCAGGCGACCGTCCCGCTCGCGCCGCTACCTGACGCCCAAGCGCGCCATTCCGCCGGCCCTCGTGGTCGGCCTGGGCGTGCTCAGCTTCGCCGTGCTCGTCGGCATCTGGGCGGTGCTCTCGTACGGCGGCTTCATCTCCTCCTACTTCCTGCCCAAGCCGACCACCGTCGCGCACAGTGAGTACCTCCTGTTCAAGGACGACAGCTTTCTCTCGGATGTCTGGGCGAGCGGCTTCCGGATCATGGCGGGGTTCCTGCTGGCCGCACTCGTCGCGGTGCCCGTGGGCATCGCGATCGGCTCGTTCCGGATCGCGCAGGCGTTTCTCGAGCCGCCGATCGCAGCAATCCGCTACATGCCCGCCTCGGCGTTCATCCCGCTCTTCATCATCTGGTTCGGGATCGCCAACGGCGAGAAGATCGCGGTCATCTTCATGGGCGTGTTCTTCCCGCTCACGCTCATGATCGCCGATGTCTCGGCGAACGTCCCGGCGGAGCTCCTCGACATGTCGTACACGCTCGGGGCGAAGCGCCGGCACGTGTTCCTGCAGGTGCTCGTGCCCGCCTGCTGGCCTGGCGTCGTGGATAGCCTGCGGATCGGCGTCGGCTGGGCGTGGACGTATCTGATCGTGGCCGAGCTCGTGGCCGCCGACACCGGAATCGGCCACGTGATCCTGCAGGCCAACCGGTTCCTGCAGACCGACGTGATCATCGCCGGCATCATGACGATCGGGGCTCTCGGGTTGATCACGGACGGCGTGTTCCGGTGGCTGTATCGCGTGCTCTTCCCGTATGTGGAGCGGGTCGAGCGATGAGCTCGCTGCAAGCTCGCAACATCTCGATGACGTTCCAGACCCGGCGCGGATCGCTGCAGGCCCTGGACGACGTCACGCTCGAGATCCCCGACGCACATTTCACCTGTCTCGTCGGCGCCTCCGGGTGCGGCAAATCGACCCTGCTGAACATCATGGCCGGTCTCATCGAGCCGACCGCGGGTGAGGTGCTGGTCGACGGGCGTGCGATCGACGGGCCTGGCGCCGACCGCGGCATGGTCTTTCAGACCTACACGCTCTACCCGTGGATGACCGTGCGCCGCAACATCGAGTTCGGGCCGAAGCTCAAGGGGGTCGGTCGTGCCGAGCGCGGCGACATGGCGCGCTCGCTCATCGAGGAGATGGGCCTGACCGGGTTCGCTGACTCGTATCCCAAAGAGCTCTCGGGCGGCATGAAGCAGCGCGTGGCGATCGCGCGCGCGCTCGCGAACGACCCGCACGTGCTGCTCATGGACGAGCCCTTCGGGGCGCTCGACGCGCTCACGCGAACCGGTGCGCAGCGCTTCCTGACAGAGTTGTGGGAGCGCCATCGCCGCACGATCGCATTCGTCACGCACGACATCGACGAGGCCATCCTGCTGGCCGACACGGTCTGCGTCATGAGCCCGCGGCCCGGCCGCATCCGTGAGATCGTCGAGATCGACATCGCACGGCCGCGCAGCTTCAAGGAGCGCGAGAGCGCGCGCTTCGTCGAGTTGCGCCACCGGCTGCTCGATCTGATCTTCGAGCACGAGCGGGTCGGGCGCGCGTAGCGGCGTAGGTGCCGCGGCGGTGCGCGGGTCCTTGGGCCAGATCCATGTCACGGCTCGCCGCCGCTCGGCTCCTCAAGCTTCTGCGCCACGCATCCGATGAAACCAGCATCATGCGGATCGCGTTGCCCCAGGCCGCGCGCGCGGGATTCGCCGCGCTCGCCCTCGCCCTGTTCGCCGTCGCGTGCTCATCCTCATCGCAGGACGGCGCCGCTCCCGCGGGCGGGCAGGTGCTGCAGGTCAAGGTCAAGGATTTCGCGATCAAGGCGCCCAAGCAGCTCACGCCGGGCACCATCGTGCTGCACGTGCGCAACGCCGGCCCCGACACGCACGAGCTGTTCGTGGTGCGTGCCGACGGCCACACGCTGCCGCTGCGTCCCGACAACCTCACCGTCGACGAGGACGCCGTCAAGCCCCGCACCGTCGGCACGCTCGAGGACGCGCGCCCAGGCACGCTGCGCACCTGGAAGCTGCACTTCACCGCAGGCCGCTACATCCTCTTCTGCAACATGTCCGGGCACTACCTCGGCGGCATGCACACCCTCCTGGTCGTCAGGTGATGAGGCAACGTTCCACATTCCGGCCGTTCGCCACGCGGGGCCGCGGCGCGGTCATCGCGATCATCGCGATGTTCGCCCTGTTTTCGGCGATCAGCGTCGCACTCTCGATCCGCGAGACCTCGCGCTCGCATCACCGCGCGACCGTTGTCGAGATCGCAGGCCGCCAGCGCACGCTCGCCGAGCGCTACGTGCGCGAGACGATGCGCGTGGAAAGCGGTGTCCAGGCCGATCCGGCCACGACCGCCACCCTCCTGCGCATCAGCGCCGACGCGCTGATCGACGGCGGGCGGGCGCCCGCGGTCAACGGCGACGACGACGAGACGGCGTTGCCGGCTGCGACCGGCTTGGCGCGGCGCCAGCTGCTGCAGGCGCGGCGGCTGGTGAACGACCTCACCGCGTCGGGCAGTGCCTGGATGGCAGGACGTCCGCTCGAGCAGGTGAGGCTCACCGCCAACGAGAAGGTGACCGCCGGCGACCCCGCGCGCCACCTCGAGGTGCTCGCAGCGCTGACTTCGAACGTCTCGCTCGACGCGGCGCGGACGATCGCGGCGAGCGCCGATAGCGGAATCTCGTCGCTCATCGTGATGCAGGTGACTCTGGGCATCGCCGGCCTGATCGCGGCGCTGATGCTGGCGCTCGCGCTGACCGCGGCCACGCGACGGCAGTCGGCGCACTTCCGCAGCCTCGTGAGTGCATCGACCGACCTCGTGCTGGTCTTCGGCGACGGCGGCTGTCGCTACGCCAGCCAGTCCTTCTCGCGCATGGTCGGCGTGGAGGAGCGGGAGTTGCACGAGGACGGCTACACCGCGACCGTGCACCCCGACGATCGCGGGCTGCTCGCCTCCACGTGCATCCAGGGCGAGCCCAGCGAGATCGTATTCCGCATCCGCAACCGCCTCGGCGAGTGGCGCCACGTCGAGGCGCACGTGACCGACATGCGCAACGAGCAGCACGTGCGCGGCGTCGTGCTCAACGGCCGTGACGTCAGCGAGCGCCTCGTGCTCGAGGAGGAGCTGACGCGCCAGGCGTTCCACGACGGCCTCACCGGCCTCGCCAACCGTGCCCTCTTCCGCGACCGCCTGGACCACGCTCTCGCGCGGCGCCCGCTCTCGGGCGAGCCACTCGCGCTGCTGCTCGTGGACCTCGACGGCTTCAAGCAGATCAACGACAACTTCGGCCACGACGTCGGCGATCAGCTCCTGCTGCAGGTCGCCGCGCGCTTCGAGGACGTGACGCGCCCGAGCGATACCGTGGCGCGCTTTGGCGGCGACGAGTTCGCCGTGCTCGTCGAGGGCGGCGAGCAGTTCGCCATCGCACTGGCCGAGCGATTGCTCAAACGGCTCTCGCTGCCCGCGACGGTCGCGGACCGCACGCTCGCGTTCGGCGCGAGCATCGGGATCGTCGTCGACTCGGGCGACGGCGAGACCGGCCGCGAGGAGCTGATCCGCCGGGCCGACATCGCGATGTACGCCGCCAAGAACGCCGGACGCGGTCGCTACGAGGTCTTCCGCGGCGAGATGGCGCGCGAGTTCGGCGAGACGCTCGGCCTCGAGTATGAGCTTCGACTCGGTCTGCAGCACGGCGAGTTCAGCCTCCACTACCAGCCTGAGATCGAGGTCGTGGGGGGCGCCATCGTCGGAGTCGAGGCGCTCCTGCGCTGGACCTCCCCGACGCTGGGATCCGTCTCGCCGGGGGAGTTCATCGCAGCGGCCGAGGCGACGGGCATGATCATGCAACTCGGCGAGCTCGCCCTGCGCGAGGCCTGCGAGCAGACCGCGCGCTGGGAGCAGGACGGGTTGCTGCCCGAGCGCTTCACCACCTGGGTCAACCTCTCCGGCACACAGCTGTCGGCCGGCGGGATCGACAAGCTCGTGCGCACCGTGCTCGCCGAGACCGGCGTCCCGCCGCGACGCCTCGGCCTCGAGGTCACGGAGACGGCGATCGTGCAGGGCGGCTCGGCCGGCGAGCGAGCGCGCGAAGAGCTGCAGGCACTGCATCAGGACGGCGTCAGCATCGCGATCGACGACTTCGGCACCGGCTTCTCGTCGCTCGGGCAGCTGCGGCGCTTCCCGATCGACATGATCAAGGTCGACCGCTCATTCATCCAGGGGGCCGCGCACGACCCGCGTGACGCCGCGATCACCGCCAACGTCGTCAGCCTCGCGCACGCCCTCGGACTCGTCGCAATGGCCGAGGGCATCGAGTCCGAAGCGCAACTCGCCTCGCTGCGCGAGCTGGGATGCGATCTCGCACAGGGCTTCCTCTTCGCGCGGGCCGTGCCGCCCGCCGAGCTCGCAGGGCTGCTCGACGGGGCGGCACGGGACTTGCGGCGCGCGGCCTGACGGCCGGCGCGCTACTTGCCGGTGGCGCTGGTGGTGCCGCCGAGCAGCTTGGTCGGGTCGATCAGCGTCCCGCTCCCCGACGGCAGCACCGCGATGCGCAGCAAGGGGCTGAGCTTCTGGATCGCGATGTACTGCAGCACGTTGGCCGAGAGCGAGGCGTTGAGCTTGCGGTTGGCCTCGGCCTGACCCAGGGCGACCGTCACGTTCGCATCGGCCTCGCCCTTGGCCTTGGCCACCCGGCTCTGGGCCTGGAACTGCGCCTGCTGCACCTGCGCCTTTGCGCGCAGGGCGGCCTGCGTGGCTTCCTGCTTGGCCTCGATCGCCTGCTCGAACTGGCGCGAGAAGGAGATGTTGTCGATGTTCAGGTCGTTGACGCGGATCGAGTACGGCGAGAGCCGCTCGCGCAGCGCTTTGAGCACGGCGGTGCGGATCGTCTCGCGGTTGGGGGCGATCTCCACGGCGGCGAACTTGACCGCCTCGTCCTTGAACGCCTGGTTGAGGTTGTTCGGGACGAGCCGGTCGAACCAGTCGGTGCCCACGCGCGCGATCAGGCCGCGGGCGTCCTGCGGTGCGACCGAGTAGTTGATCGTCGTCGTGATGAAGACGTTCTGGGTCTCCTGCGAGAAGGCCTTGAGATTCGTGAACGTCTGCTTCTGCACCTGGACGTTGACCGAGTCGTAGGTCTGCCAGGGCGCGATCAGCGAGACGCCGGGCTCGATCTGGCCCGAGATGCGGCCGAACGTGCGCACCACCCCGACGTGACCCGTATTGACCTGCGCGAAGCTGAAGAACACGGTCGCCAGGACGAAGATGACGCTGGCCGCGCCGACCGTCAGCAGCCCGGGAACGCGGTAGGGCTGGCGCTTGACGTCGATGCGGTCGGGATCCGGGTAGCTGTGGAGGATGAGCCATGCACCCACCCCCACGGCGATGACCCAGATGATGGCGATGAAGATCCAGAACATTGTGGCTCCCAGAATCGATGGCGGCAATTGGGCGCAGGCATCGTAGGAGGCTGGCCGTATTTCGGCTCTTTCCGGCGCGTTCCGGAGCGTGCGCTCGGCAAGGCGCGGCGGTGCGTGCTAATCATGAGACTCGTGCACATCGGCACGTCTTAGCCTCCTGTCATGGCGAGCGTCTCCATTCACGGCCCGACCGGCGTCCTGCTGGTGGACGGGCAGAAGGTCTTCCCGATCGGGCTCTCGGACCCGCCGCCGCACGACGGGCTCGCGCCGAGCGGGCAGCACGCGTTCCAGGAGCTTGCCAACGCCGGCGCCACGATGATCCGCAGCGGCACGCCCGACTGGGCGCTCGTACGCATCAACCACCAGATCGCTGCGGAGAAGGCGATCCAGGACACCGCCGCTGCGCACGGCCTGCATTGCTGGATGCGGCTCGGCCCGGTCGCGAACCTGCCGGGCGCCGCCGCCAACGCCCAGCTGCTGACCAAGATCGTGGGAGCCTTCAAGGATCATCCCGCGCTCTGCGCCTACAAGGGGACCGACGAGCCGCGCAACCCGTTCCGGGGCCCCAACTGGATCCGCCCGGCCGGCCTGGTCAAGGCGCTGACCAGGATCAAGGCGCTCGATCCCGCACACCCCCTGGTGATCATCCAGGCGCCGCGCGGCCCCGTCTCGCAGCTCGTGGACTACCGGCCGGCCTTCGACGTCACCGGCGTCGACATCTTCCCGGTCGCCTACCCGCCCGGGCTGCACTGCGACAACGGCAACGCCGACATCAGCGTCGTCGGCGACATGACGGACAAGATGAACGAGGCGAGCGGCGGCAAGCCGGTCTGGATGACGCTGCAGATCGCCTGGAGCGGCACTGCGCTCTCCAAGGACGCGCCCGACATCGTTCCGCGCTTCCCGTCGCTTCCCCAGGAGCGCTTCATGGCGTACCAGGCGATCGTGCACGGCGCCCGCGGCCTCGTGTTCTTCGGCGGGCACCTGACCGAGGTGTGCACGCCCGACGACGCCAAGGCGGGCTGGAACTGGACGTTCTGGCGGCAGGTGTTGCGGCCGGTGATCCACGAGCTCTCCTCGAGCGACCTGCAACCTGCGCTGCTCGCACCCGACTCGAAGCTCCCGGTCAAGGTCAAGCCGCATACCTCGGGCGTGACCGACATCGAGCTCGTGGTGCGCCGCGCCGGCACCTTCCTCTACGTGATCGCCGTCAGGCGCGGGGGCAGCCCGGCTCTCGTCGACTTCGTCGGCCTCCCGCCGGTGAGCAAGGGCGAGGTGCTGTTCGAGTACGTGCAGCGGCCGCTGCCCCCTCCGCCTCTCTCGAATCGCCAGATCCCGCGGCCGATCAAGATCTCCGCCGGCGGCTTCCGCGACTGGTTCAGCGCGCATGACGCGCACGTCTACCGCTTCACGCTGGCCTGACCGTGGCCGCTCCCTACCCCTGGCCCGTCAAGCCGTTCGATCGCCAGCATCCGGTGCGGGGCTTCTTCAACGATCCGCGCGTGCAGGGCGCGAGCCACGCGTTCCACTTCGGCATCGACGTCTCGGCGCCGGACGGCACCGCGGTGTATGCGGTCACGCCCGGCAAGGTCTTCATCGAGGACAAGGGGCACGCGATCGGGGTCCAGGCGCCCGACGGACGCGCGTTCGGCTACTGGCACGTGAAGCCCGCCGTGGCCCATCACCAGCAAGTCGGGCTGCACCAACTGCTCGGGCACATCGAGAACGGCTGGGGCCACGTCCACTTCGCCGAGAGCCTGAACAACGTCTACCGGGACCCGATCCGGCCGGGCGCGATCCACCCCTTCGTCGACGTCGGCCACCCGACCATCTCCAGGATCATGTTCCGGCGCGGGACGACCGACGTGCCGGCCGATCGCGTCAAGGGCCGCGTGCAGATCTGCTGCATCGCCTACGACACCACGCCGATCCACGTTCCGCCGCCCTGGTCGCACATGCCGGTGGCGCCTGCGCGCGTGCGCTACCGCATCTTCTGCGCGGGCCGCTGCGTGCTCCCGCTGCGCGCCGGAGTGGATCTGCGCATCTTTCGCAAGCCCGACAAGTTCCCCGTGGTCTACGGGCCGGAGACCCGCCAGAACCATCCGAACAAGCCCGGGCTCTACAGCTACATCCTCGCCCACGACTGGAACAGCGCCGAGTTCCGGAACGACGAGTACAACCTCGAGGTGCAGGCCGCCGACGTGCACGGGAACGTCGCCTCGTCGACGCTCCCGTTCACGATCCGCAACTGACGGCCGCCCACGCTGGAGTCAGGCACGCACTCGGCGTGCCTGACGAACATCGTGAACGTCGGCGTCCGCTTGGGTCGCTGTTGACCATGTGCAGCGTCTTCTCCTCGACCGTGTCGGCGAGCTGCTCGGCGATCGGAACCGCGGCGCCGCCCGCGTAGGGATCGATTGCCGTGGCGGCCGCGACGTCGCGCTCGAGCTTGCGCACCGACGCATCGGTGCGACCCGGCTGGCCGTTGACGGAGAACGTCGGGGCATCGTCGAAGTGGATGTCGAACGCGGGCTCGCCGGCGGGCAGCACGGCCCCGATCTTGACGTTGACCTCACCGATCTGGTTGGCCGGGCAATGCGTCAGATCGGCCTGCGCGCACGGCGTGCGCGTAGAGGCGAGCGAGCCGTCTGCCTGCGGGGTGCCGGTTCCGCCGGCGAAGTGATCGCCCTCGTCGACGGTTCACCACGAAGAGCGTGTTGCGATCTCGTCGTGCTTCAGGCGCTGGAAGAACGTCGCGAACGCGGCGTCGTGATCCCCACGCCGCCGGCCCGTAATCGCCGCGGCTAGGAAGTACCCCGTTCGAGGGACTCGACCACGACCTGCTCGAGGTGGAACGCCCCCATCGGGTTCAGCCTCAGGCCGTGCACGTTCGGGCGCCGGAGGACGAGCTGGCGCGCGTAGGAGATCGGCACGAGCGCCGCACGCTGGCCGATCCAGATGCGTTCGAACTCGCGGTACAGGCGCAGGCGCTCGTCGCGGTCTCGCGAGACGCGTGCCTGGGCGAGCACGGCGTCCGTCTCCTCGTCGCGGTAGAGAGGCAGGCCCAACTCGAGCAGACCGAGGTAGAAGCCATCGGGGTCCGGATAGTCCGCGTGCCAGCCTGCGAACCAGGCATGCGTCTCGGCCGCCACCCCGAAACGCTTGCTACGCGATTCGAAGCGCACGCGCACGCCGACGGCGGCGAGTTGCTCGGCGAGAGCCGCCGCCGGAAACCACGGGCGCGCGTCCACGAGCAACTCGGGGAGGCCGTTGCCCGAGGGATACCCGGCCTCTGCGAGCAGCGCGCGAGCGCGATCGGGGTCGTACGCGAGCCCGGCGCCGTCGCTGTGGCCAGGCATGACGGGCGGGATCGCACCGCCGGTGCCGGCGGCGAGATCGACACCCGGGGACTCGGCAACCAGCGCCGCGCTGTCGATCGCGTGGGCGAGCGCGCGCCGGACGCGCTCGTCCGCCATCGGCTGGTTGCGGACGTTGAAGCCGAGGAACGTCGTCGACAGCGTCGGCGAGCGCTCGGAGATCGTGTCGGCGGCCGCGATCGGCGCATCCCGCACGAGTTGCAGGTCGTAGCGACCCGCGAGCCACTCGTCGAGCGGCTCCGTGCCGCGGTCGCGGAAGACGATGCGAACCTCGCCGACGTTGCCCGGGGCCGTGAGCCAGTGGGGGTTCGCACTCAGCTGCGCTCCCACGTCGTCGACCCGGGAGAGCACGAACGGCCCATTGCCGACCAGAGACTCGGGGCGGCGCCAGGCCGCCCCCACCTCGTCGGCGCGGTGGCGGGGCCAGGGGTAGGCCCAGTGCGAGGCGAGCACGTACGGGAAGTAGTTGCGCGGCTCGCGCAGATGGACCTCGAGCGTCCAGTCGTCGAGCGCCTCCGCGGATGCGATGTCGTCGAGCAGGAAGGCCGTGACGTGGCCTTCCTCGTGCAGCTTGCGCCAGGCGTAGACGAAGTCGCCGGCGGTCACGGGATGCCCGTCGCTCCAGCAGGCGTCCTCGCGCAGCATGAACAGATAGGTCAGGCCGTCGGCCGAGACGTTCATGTTCTGTGCCAGCTCGGGCACCACGTTGAGGTCGTGGTCGATGCGCAGGAGCCCCCGGAACAGCTGCTCGATCACGATCGCCGACTCGCTCGAATAGGTGTCGCCGGGCGCGTAGGAGTCGGGCCGGACGAGCGCGACCTCGACGTTCGCCGGAGACGGCACGCGCTCCGTGCGCTTCTCGGTCGAGCAGTCGAAGGCTGCGTCGTAGGCCTGCCCGGCGCGCGCGTAGTCGAACGCCAGGTGGCGGACGAGCGCGATCTTGAAGAGCGTGTCGCGCTCGCGCTCGGGATCGTTCAGACGCCTCAGGAACGTGCGCGCGCGCCGGTAGTGATCGAGCGCCTCGTGGTCGGCGTACACCGCTCGCGCGGCGTCGCCCGCGAGCAGCGAGTAGCGCGCAGCGCGCTCGGGCTCGTCCGCCTCGGCGAAATGGCGCGCAAGCGGCCCGTAGACGGCATCGCCCGAGTCGCCGTAGAGCGTCTCGATGGCCTCGCCGATGCGCCGGTGCAGGCTCCGACGGGTCGGCTCGAGCAGGCTGTTGTAGGCCACCTCCTGCACGAGTCCATGGCGGAAGCGGTACTCGGGCGCGGGTCTCCGGCTGACCTCGACGATCAGGTCGAGGCGCATCAGGTCCGAGAGCGCCGGCACCACCTGATCGCGCGGCAGGAGGCGCTCGAGCAAGGGCAGGCCGAAGCCGCGCCCGATGGCGCTCGCGACCGAGACGACCTCGCGCGTGCGCGGGGGCAAGCGGTCGAGGCGCGCCTGCAGCGCGCCCTGCACGAGCGTCGGCACCGCGACCTGACCGTCGGCGAGCTCCCACACGCCGTCGCGGCGGCGCAGCGCACCGCGCTCGATCAGGTCCTGCAGCGCCTCCTCGAGGAAGAACGGGTTTCCCCCCGCGCGCTCGGCCAGCAGGTCGGCAAGCGCACCAGGGAGCGCGGTCTCGGCCAGCGCCTCGGCCAGCTCCCGGCTCGCGACTGGGGGCAGCGGCCGCAGCTCGATCTCGTGGTAGCGGTGCGGGAAGACAGCGCGCGCGTGCTCGCCCAGGCGCCAGGACGGCTGGTCGCGCTCGGCGCGGTAGATCAGCACGATGCCGAGCTGCACCTCGTCCGTCAGGGTGAGGAGGTCCTCGAAGAGCTCGATCGTGAGCGAATCGGCCCACTGGAGATCGTCGACGACGACGCACAGCGGCCGCGCCTCGGCGAGACGCCGAACGACAGCGCCCATCGCCGCGAACGTCTGCTGCTGCACGGCCTCGCGGCTGAGCTCCCGCAGGGCCGCTTCCGCCTCCGCCTCGAGCGGCAGGCCGAGCAGCCGCGCGAGGAAGGGGTAGGCCGACTCAGCGCCCTCCGAGAGTGCGCCGAGCGCGGCCTTCAGCTCGAGCCGCACGCGGGCTTCGGGCGCATCGGAGGCGATGCCCAGCCAGTCGCGCAGGAGATCGCGCACCGGCCAGTACGGGAAGCTCTCGGCGTACGAGCCGGCGCGTCCCTCGAGAAAGCGGATGCGGTCGCCGAAGCGCCGGCGCGCCTCGACGACGAGCCGCGACTTGCCAATGCCCGACTCGCCCGTGATCGAGATGATCGCGCCGCTGCCCTCGGCGATCGCCTCGCAGGCGTGATCGAGGACGGCGAGCTCGGCGCTGCGCCCGACCAGCGGCACGACGGCGCGCACCTGAGCGGGTCCCCGCGCCCCGGTCACGCGCGCGACGCGCAGCGGCCGCTCGATGCCGCGCACCTCGACCTCGCCCAGCGACTCGAGCGCGACGCACAGCTGGATCTGGCGCTCCGTCTCCGGGCCGACGACGATGCCGCCATCGGGAGCGAGCTGCTGCAGGCGGGCCGCGACGTTGGCGGTGTCCCCGAGGGCGTTGTAGCGATCGGGGCCGTCCCCCTCGTCGGTGAGCACGACCGGTCCCGTGTTGAGTGCGACACGGACTGCCAGCTCGATCCCGTAGCCGCTGCGCAGCTCCTCGCCGTAGGCGGCGATCGCCGTCTCGATGGCCAGAGCCGCGCGCACGGCCCGCTCGGCATCGTCCTCATGCCCGACGGGAGCGCCGAAGAGTGCAAACAGCCCGTCTCCCAGCAGCTGCGCCACCGTGCCGTCGAAGCGGCGGACCTCCGCCGCGATCAGCGAGACGATCTCGTCGAACAGGAACTTGGAGCGCTCGGGCCCGAGCCGCTCTCCGATCGCCGTCGAGCCGACGACGTCCGCGAACAGAACGGTGACGATGCGCTGGGTTCCGGTGCTTGCGACCACCGCCACGAGTTATAGCGAGGGGGCGTGGGCCAGTGTCCCTGGACCGCATAAACCGGGGTCAAGCACGCAATATGCGTGCCTGAAGTACGCTCCGCCCACATTGGCCGAGCAGGGCGCACGGGTGACGTGGGAGGCCGCGGGCGAGGGCGAGCTGCGCTGGTTCGTGGGCACGCTCGCAACGATCACGGTGCCGGGCGAGGCCAGCGACGGTCGCTTCGCGCTGATCGAGTTCCTGTTCCCGCAATGGGCCTCGCCGCCCCTCCACACGCACCCGCAGGACGAGAGCTACGTCGTGCTCGAGGGGCACCTGACGATCCAGGCCGGAAGCGAGCGCTTCGAGCTCGAGCCCGGCGGGACGGCGCTCGTGCCGATGGGCGTACCGCACACGTTCCGCGTCGACAGCAAGGGCGCACGCGTGCTGGTTCTCAGTACGCCGGCGGGACTCGAGCGGCTCGTCCGCGACGGCTCGGTGCCCGCGACGGCGGCGACCCTGCCGCCGCCGGACACTCCTCGGCCGGCCACCGACGAGTTGATCGAGATCTTCCGTGCGCACGGCCAGGTGAACCTGGGGCCGGCGCTCGCGCCCGGCGACTGAGGGGAGCCTGCAGAGCTCTGGTGCAGGTGCGAGCGCGCGGCACCAGCTTCCACGACGTTCCTGAGGTTTTGCCGTCTGGATATCAGGTGAGATATATCGCGGCGCTTCGGGCTCTGCGTAGGATCGGCCTGAATTCCTCGGGAGACCAGTAACCACCGGACGGAGGTGCGGAATGAAGCGATTCCCGGTCATGCTCATCGCAGTAGTGGCGGCGCTCGGGTCGGCGACGGGGGTGGCGCTGGCGACGCATGGGGGCGATACGCGCGTGAACGTCGCGAGCCCGGTCACGACCTTCTCTCAGAACAAGCAGAACGAGCCCGCCCTGGCCGTCGACCAGAACAACCCGAACATCCTGGTGGCGGGGGCGAACGACAACATCGACATGGAGGCATGCAGTGCCGGCGATCCGACGACATGCCCGTTCACGGGCGGCGTCGGGGTCTCGGGCGTGTACTTCTCCTTCGACAGCGGCGACACGTGGACGCAGCCGACCTACAGCGGCTGGTCGGCACGTTCCTGCCTGGGCCCGGCGGAATGCACGCCGGGCGTCGGCCCGATCGGGACGGTGCCCGGCTATTACGAACACGGGCTCGTCTCGGACGGTGATCCCGCCGTGGCCTTCGGCCCGCGACGGAGCTCGGACGGCCATTTCTCGTGGTCGGCGGGTTCCCGGCTCTATTACGCGAACCTGACCGCCAACTTCGGCGCCACGCGCTCGGATCAGTCGTTCAAGGGCCAGGAGGCGATCGCCGTCGCCCGCACGGACGACGTCCGGGCAGCGGCGGCCGGAGATGCTTCGGCCTGGACGGCGCCCGTGCTCGTCTCCAGGCAGAGCTCGACGACCTTCAGCGACAAGGAGCAGATCTGGGCTGACAACGCCGCCTCCAGCCCGTTCTTCGGCAACGTCTACGTGTGCTGGGCGTCGTTCCGCAGCCTCGGCATCGCCGCCGCGCCCGCACCGCTCAACATCGCCGTCTCCCACGACGGCGGGGACACCTGGACACAACACCAGGTCACCGCGGCGGCGAACAACTCACACCGCGAACCTGCGGACGGATGCACCGTCCGCACCGATAGCCACGGCGTGGCGTATGCGTTCGGGGTCGGCACCGTGACCACCGCGGGCAAGCAGCCGTTCGAGCTGATGTTCCGCTCGTTCGACGGCGGCGCCACCTGGACGAAGGCAACTGCCGTTGCCGGACCGGTCAGCCAGCCGGGCGTGATCGACAACAACACCGGGCGCCCGGTGATCGACGGGCTCGCCGGCGCGCGCAGCGATCTTGCCCCCGCGCCGAGCGTGGACATCGCAAACGGCGCGCCCACCGGCACCGACGCGACCGACCGCATCGTCATGAGCTATGTCTCCGGCGACCTGGCGAACCCGCATGTGGAGTTCACCGAGTCGGCGGACCACGGCTCGACATGGAGCGCTCCGCGGGCAATCGAGGCGGCGGGCGATCGTGGCTACTACGCCGCGCCGGCGATCTCGCCGAACGGCACCGACGTGTACGTGACCTACAACGCGTTCACAACGCCCTACCGCGCGAACACGACCGATGCGCGCAGCCTCGTCGGCGTCGTTATGCACGCCGGTTCCTCAACCGCCCCGGGCACCCCGACCGGCGCGTTCAGCGAGCTGCACCGCAGTGCGCCCGGCGATCCGCGCGGCTCCAGCCAAAACGGGCTGACCGCGGAGTTCCTGGGTGATTACGTCTACTCCGTGGCCACTCGCGCCTACGGCGCAGGCGTGTGGAACGACACGCGGAATGCAGCTGACTGCCCGGCCATCGATTCCTACCGAGCGGCCCTCGAGGTCAGCGATCCCCTGGCGGCGGCACCAGCGCCCAACACCGATTGCCCCGCCACGTGGGGCAACTCGGACATCTTCGGCGGCTCCTACGCCGACCCGACCCCGTAGGACTGCATGACCCGGCTCGGGAGGGCGGCCGACGCCGCCCTCCCGAGCTGCTCTCAACCCTGCGCGTGGGCGCTCGGGGGGCCGTGGGCGGCCGGCGGCTCGGCCGCGGGAGTTTGCGGTGGCGTGGGTGCTCCCGGCGTGGAGGGCGCGGCGGCTGTTGCGGGTCGCGCGGCGGCGTGCTTGCCGGCGA
>JALYLC010000734.1 GCA_030774435.1 Actinomycetota bacterium | reverse complement strand
CCTCGTTCAGGATCTCGATCTGGTCGGGGTGCAGCGCCCACTTGCCGTCGCAACCGAGCCGCGCGGAGCGCTCGGCCACCGTGCGGAAGCCGGCGAGATCGCGGATCGCGGCGTAGGGGCCGTCGATCGCCTGCAAGCCGCGCGCCCGCGCGGTGATGACGATCCGCGAGAGGATGGAGTGCCACTGGTCGCCCGGGTACGCCTCGTCGATGCCGCCCACGCTCAGCTGCGGGATGCCGAGGTCGGCGGCGTAGTCGCCGGGCCCGAAGATGATCGTCTCGATGCGATCGGAGGCATCCGCGATCGCGGGCAGGTTCTCTGCGCCCCGAGCGCTCTCGATCTGGATCTCCAGGCCGATGCGCGTGTGCATGCCGAGCTCGGCCTCGAGCTGCGTCAGCAGGTGGTGCGCGAAGGCCACGTGATCTGGCCCCTGCACCTTCGGCAGCATGATGCAGTCGAGTGTGTCCCGGGCCCCGGCGACGACGTAGAGGATGTCGCGGAAGCACCAGGTGGTGTCGATCCCGTTGACGCGCACGACGCGCGTCGGAGCCGTCCACTCGTGGCCGGTGAGCGCATCCACGACGTTCTGGCGCGTGGCGTCGTTCTTCTCCAGCGGGGCCACGGCGTCCTCGAGGTCGAGGAACACCATGTCGGCCGGGAGCAACGCTGCCTTCGCCAGCATCTTGGGGTTGGAACCGGGCACGGCGAGGCAGGATCGGCGAAGGCGCATCTGCAAAATCTATGCTGACCGGGCGATGGCCGGACGCATCGAGATCGCCCTCGGCGACATCACGGAGCAGGTGGTCGACGCCATCGTCAACGCCGCCAACGAGACGTTGCTCGGTGGAGGCGGCGTCGACGGCGCCATCCATCGCGCCGGGGGCCCCGCGATCCTGGAGGAGTGCCGGCTGCTGGGCGGGTGCACGACCGGGGACGCGAAGGCGACCACGGCCGGGCGGTTGCCGGCGCGCCACGTCGTGCACACCGTCGGTCCCGTGTGGCGCGGCGGCGAGCGCGGCGAGCCGGCCCTGCTGGCCTCGTGTCACCGGCGCTCGCTCGAGGTGGCCGCCGGACTCGGGTGCCAGACGGTCGCGTTCCCGGCGATCTCGACGGGGGTCTACGGCTATCCCCTCGAGCTGGCCGCGCCCGTGGCAATCGCGACCGCGCGCTCGGCGCTGCGCGAGCTGACCGGCATCGAGCTCGTGCGCTTCGTGCTGTTCGGCGAGACGGCCCGGGCCGCCTACGCCGAGGCGCTCAGGGACGCCTGATGGCTTCGGCGATCGCGCGCACGTGCTCGGACGTCGATCCGCAGCACCCGCCGACGACGCGCGCGCCCGCCGCCACGTAGCCTCGCGCGGCCTCGGCGAAATCCTCGGGCGTGACGTCGTAGACGGCGGAGTCGCCGGTCATCCGCGGCAGGCCGGCATTCGGCTTCACCCACAGCGGCAGCCCGGGAGCGGCGGCGGCGAGCTCCGCGACGATCGACGACATGTTCTCGAGGCTCGTCCCGCAGTTGGCTCCGATGGCAGCGGCGCCCTGCGCGATTGCCAGGTCGACGACCTCGGCGGTCGTCGTGCCCATCATCGTGCGCGTGCCGCGGTCGAAGGAGAACGCGAGCACGAACGGGAGGTCCGTGGCGCGCCGCACGCCGTCGATCGCGGCGCCCGCCTCGTACTGGCAGAACATCGTCTCCAGCACGAGCAGGTCGACGCCGCCCTCGACCAGCGCCTCGGCCTGCTCGGCGTAGGCGGCGGCTGCCTCGTCATGCGTGAGCGTGCCGAGCGGCTCGCACAGCTGGCCGGTCGGCCCGAGCGAGCCGGCGACCAGCACCTCCTGCCCCACGCCCTCGCGGGCAAGCTCGGCGGCGCGTCGGTTGAGCTCGGGCGCGCGGTCGGCGAAGGGGCCGTCCGCCAGGCGGATGCTCGTTCCGCCGAAGGTGCACGTGAGGACGAGGTCGGATCCCGCCTGCGCGAACCCGCGGTGCAGCGCGACGATGCGCTCCGGGTCCGTGAACACCCACTCCTCGGGCGCCACGCCGATGGGGAGTCCCATGCGCTGACACGTCGTGCCGGTCGCGCCGTCGGCGATCAGCACATCGCCGCGCTCGAGGCGCTCGAGAAAACTGGTCCGTGTGCTCGTGGCGTTCATGCGGAGCTCCTTTCGCCCGACATCCATCCCGGGATTGGCACCTTGCCAATGGAGGCAGGTTGCCGAGGCGTCAGCGGGCCGGGACCCTCAGCCTCTCTCGATGTTGAGCGAGCTCACGCTCGCCTGCTGCGCAGAATATCAGGTGCGGAAACGGCTGATGGCGGCCAGATGGCGCGTCCTCAGGCCGTCGTCCAGCACGCCCTCGCCCTCCCCGCCGGCCAGGCACAGGACGCCGACCTTGCCGAGATGCGCGTTGTCGTGCACGTCGTCGCAGGCCTGCCCGGCCTCGGACAGCGGGTACGTGCGGCTGAGGATCGGGTGCGTGCGACCCGCGCGGCAGAGCTCGTTGGCGGCCCAGCCCTCGCGGTAGTTGGCGAGGTGCGAGCCCACGATCGTCTTGGCGAACATCCACAGGTAGCGGTTGTCGAACTCGTGCATGAAGCCCGTCGTGGATGCACAGGTCACGATCTTGCCTCCCCGGCGCGTGACGAACACGCTGGCGCCGAACGTGTCGCGGCCCGGGTGCTCGAACACGATGTCGACGTCACGGCCGCCGCTCAGCTCGCGGATCTTCTTGCCGAGACGCAGGTGCTCGCGCGCGTTCTGCTGGCCTGTCTCGGGATCCCAGAAGCGGTAGTCCTCCGCGGCGCGGTTGATGATCCACTCGGCGCCGGCCTCGCGGCACTTCTGCGCCTTGGCCTCGCTCGAGACGACGCACAACGGGTAGCCGCCGCCCGCCAGGACGTACTGCAGCGCGAAGCCGCCGAGCCCGCCGCCCGCGCCCCACACCAGCACGACGTCGCCCTGCTGCATGTTCGCGCCGTTCGGCGAGACGAGCATGCGGTAGGCGGTGCCGTTGACGAGCGGCATCGAGGCCGCCTCTTCCCAGCTCAGATGCTCGGGCTTGGGCATCAGCTGGTCGCCGCGCGCGACGCACAGCTCACCCATGCCGCCGAAGTTGCACTCGAAGCCCCACACGCGCTGGTCGGGATCGAGGATCGCATCGTCGTGCCCCTGAGGCTCCTCGAGCGCAACGTAGTTGGGATGCACGAGCACGCGATCGCCGGGCTTCCAGCGGCTGACGGCGGCGCCGGTGCGCAGCACGACACCGCAGGCGTCGGAGCCGACGACGTGCGTGGGCAAGTCATGGCGACTGCCGTAGCCATGCGTCTTCGCAAGGCGCTTGAGGAACGCGAACGTCGGCACCGGCTCGAAGATCGCCGACCACACGGTGTTGTAGTTGACGCTGGAGGCGAACGTGGCGATGAGCGCCTCGTCGGGCGCGAGCTCGGGCGTGGGCACCTCGCCGACTCGCAGCGCAAGGGAGGGGCGCTTCTCGGCGCGCGGGAGCTTGCCGATCGTCTCGGCGTCCTCGGCCCGCAGATGGGCGCCGACATAGCTCTCCGGTACCGGGATTGCGCCGAATTCGTCGCTGCTCGCGCCGCTCGCGACAGC
>JALYLC010000733.1 GCA_030774435.1 Actinomycetota bacterium | reverse complement strand
GCGAGCGCGAGCACGGGCGCCAGCACGGCCAGCTCGATCGCCGCCTGGCCCGACTGCCGGCCGATCACCGCTCTGCCGCTCCGACGGTCAGCTCCGGCACGGGCAGGAGCCGCGGCACGACGAGCCTGACGGCGACCGCCCCGTCGGCGCCCACCCGCACGCTCACGTTGCGCGCCAGCACGCCGGGGAGCACGGCTCGCACGGCAGCTCCCGGCGGCGCGCCGCGGGCGACCGCGCGTGCGCCCGCACTCGCCGCTCGCTCGGCTGCGATCGCACAGAGCGCGAGCAGGCAGGCCTGGGCGAGGGCTGCCACGAGCAGCACCAGGCAGGGCAGCAGTACGACGAGCTCGACCCCAGCCTGTCCGCGCTCCGCCGCCATTCAGGGAGGCTAGGAGCGGGTCATGTCACGCGTCTGTGCCGAGCTGTGACGGGAGCATCAGGGTGCCGCGCAGTTGCCCTGGCCCGTCACCGGGTCGACCACGCACTGCGGGAGTGCCGTGGCATTGCCCGCGAGGTCGCGCGCGACGCCGCTGATGACGAGCAGGCCGGTGCCGACGCCTCCGGTGAGCGGGATCGAACGCGGGTGGGAGGCGTCGCCCCAGAACTTCACGGTGCTCCGCAACAGGGACTTCCGGCGGCCGGCCTCGGTGACCAGCAGACGTACCAGCACCGACTCCGACGCCTTGATGACGACCCGCAGCCGGTGCGCTCCGGGTGCCGGAGGCCGCAGGCTGAACGAGACGGCGGGGTGCACCGTGTCCTGCACGAAGGTCGTGAAGCGGTACATGCTCTCGTTGCCCGCGCGGTCCTTGACGGTGAACACCACTGCGTGCCCGCCGGAGGAACGCCAGGTGTAGGTGACACGGAGCCCATCGCGCGTCTTCACGACGTCTCGACCGTTGATCTTCTCGGTGAACTCCCAGTGCGCAGTCGCCGGATCGATGTCAGAGCCGAGGTCGTTCGACTCCTCGCCGTTGTAGACGGTCGGCGTCTTCGGCTGCACCCTGGATAGGGAACGCACGACGATGTGCGGCGGGGTCACGTCGCGTCCGGCGAAGCGCACGGTCAGCATCGGCAGTCCACCTGAAGGGGACTGCAGCGTGACCTGGGCGACTCGCACGAGGTAGATCGCCGGCGTGCCGTCGGCCGCGGGCGTGACGTAGGCGGTGGCGTTGGCGGTCGCGCCCGCCTTGCCCACGGCCAGCACGCCGCAGGCGACCTCGTCCTGCCCGCCCGGGGCGAGCACGGTCACGACGGGCTGGTACCTCGTGGTGTCCGTCGAGAGGACGGTGACCTTCAGCACCGCCGCCTCGGGGACCGTGACTGCGTACCACATGCTCTTGAAGCCGACCGCGCCCGTGCACGAGGGCAGGGGATCGGCGTCCTCGGGCCCTGTCGTGGCCTCGCCCCAGTCCGAGGCCGCCACGACGATGTCCTGGGACACCGAGAGCGACGTCCAGCCGAGCGCGGGAACGGGCTGCGCAGTCGTCGGAATGTCGTTTGGAGGCGGCGCCGCCTGGGCCACCGCCGCGGGCACGAGACAGGCGCAGGCGACCGCAAGCAGTCGCACGAGTCTGATGGGCACGCGTCGGGGCATGGGCAAATCCATCTCGGGCCTGCGCACTTCGCCGGGAGAGCGCCGTGCTCCTGCCGGGCGATGCAAGCCAAAGCCTAGCCTGAGCGTCAGTAGAAGTAGCGGCGGGATTCTTGCCAGCAGCGGTAGAGCACGTAGCCGCATCCGAACAGCAGGGCGAAGAAGAGCAGGGCAGTGGGCGCCGAGGAGCTCGCCCAGAGGTCGGCCGTCGCGATCAGCAGCACGAGGCCGATCGCCGAGCCGTACAGCAGGATGCGGCTGCGCAGCGGCATCAGCCCGAAGGTCCCGCGGTTCTGCCGCCAGACCGAGAATGCGATGCCCACGAGGACGAGCAGGAAGAGCACGCGCAGGATCAGGAGCAGGATCCCGGCGACGCGGCCGCCCTGACCGGCGGCCGTGAGCAGGGCGGAGACGACGGCCACGATGCCGAGGTTGCGCCAGAGCGGGTCGCGCAAGGTCACATGCCCCTCCCCGTCATGAACGCGCGCGTGCCGAGACCGGCGATGACGAGCGCGATGATCGAGAATTGCAGCAGATTGCGGCGGCTGTCGGCGGTGCGGGCGGAGTAGCCGAAGAGCACGGCGGCCGACGGCAGAAGCCCGTACACGTAGTGGAGCTCCTTGGGTGCGCGATAGCCCCCGGCCAGCAGGTAGAGGCCGAAGGCTCCCTGCAGGAACGCGAGCGTATGCGAGAGCGCGAGCAACTGACTCAGCAACCCGGTGACCGGTCGCTCGCGGCGCCACGTCAGGAGGCCCCAGATGCCGACGACGACGTTGATGGCGACGAAGAGGCCACCGACGGCCATGTGGGCTTCCAGCACGGCCATAGACTATCCCCGGCCCGCCCTCCGGCAGGGCCGCGACGCGGCCGCCCACGGCCGCGCTACACAGATACCCGTTCCGAGGAGGAGCGATGCTGCAGGCCGGCGACGAGGCACCCGACTTCTCGCTCGAGAGCGACGAGGGCGAGAGCGTGACGCTCTCGGCGCTGCGCGGGCGCCCGGTGGTCTTCTACTTCTACCCCAAGGACGACACGCCGGGCTGCACGGCTCAGGCCTGCTCGCTGCGCGACAGCTACGGGGAGATCGCGGCGCTCGGCGCGGCGCTCTACGGCATCTCGCCCGACGACGGCGACTCGCACCGCAGCTTCCGCGCCAAGTTCGGGCTGCCGTTCCCGCTCCTGGTCGACACGGACCACGCGGTGGCCGAGCTCTACGACGTCTGGCGCCAGCGCCCGAACGGGAACATGGGCATCCTGCGCAGTGCCTTCGTCGTCGGGCCGGACGGGCGCCTCGTGCGCGCGTCGTACGACGTGAAGCCGGAGGACACGACCCCGGAGGCACTGGCGGCGCTGTCGGCATGAGCGCCGCCGCGCCGCTCGCCGGCGTGCGCGTGCTCGATCTCTCGCGGGTCCTCGCCGGCCCCTACTGCTCGATGGTCCTGGCCGATCTCGGCGCCGACGTCGTCAAGCTCGAGCGGCCCGGATCCGGCGACCCCACGCGCGCCTGGGGCCCGCCCTTCCGCGAGGGCGAGTCCGCCTACTACCTGTGCGTGAACCGCGGCAAGCGCTCCGTCACCGTCGACCTCGCCGACCCGGCGGGGGTCGAGGTCACCGGGCGCCTGGCGCTCGCGGCGCACATCGTGATCGAGAGCTTCGTCCCCGGCGGCGCGGACCGCCTCGGCCTCGGCTATGACGCGCTCTCGGCGGCCCGGCCGCAGCTGGTCTACACCTCGATCGCCGGCTACGCGCCCGAGAGCGTCGACGCGCACCGCCCGGGCTTCGACTTCGCCATCCAGGGCGAGGCCGGCGGGATGTCGATCACGGGCGAGGCCGACGGCCCGCCGCTCAAGGTCGGAGTCGCCATCGCTGACATCACGACCGGGATGTTCGCGAGCATCGGCACGCTCGCAGCCCTGCGTGCGGCCGAGTCGACGGGCCGCGGGCACCACGTCCAGGTCAGCCTGTTCGACTCGCAACTGGCCTGGCTCGCGAACCGGGGCTCCGACTGGCTGGTCGCCGGCGAGGAGCCGCAGCGGCTGGGCAACGCGCACCCTGCGATCGTCCCGTACGAGGCCTTCGCGACCGGCGACGGATTCGTCATCGTCGCCATCGGGACGAACAAGCAGTACCGGCGCTTCTGCGACGCGGCCGGCCTGTCCGATCTGGCCGCCGACGAGCGCTACGCCAGCAACGCGCTGCGGGTGGAGCACCGGCTCGAGCTCGTGGCACGCCTGGCCGATGCCATCAGCGGGCGATCGACGGCCGACTGGCTGGCGATCCTCGAGCAGGCGAACGTGCCGGGCGGGCCGGTGCGCACGATCCCCGAGGCCTTCGCGCACGCGCCCTACGCCGTCATGGAGCACGCGCATCCCCGCCTCGGTACGGTGCGCACCGTGCGCTCGCCGATCGGCCTCGACGGCTCCTACCTCACGGCCACGGCCGCTCCGCCGCTGCTCGGCCAGCACACCGACGAAGTGCTGGCGGAGCTCGGGTACGACGTCGCCGAACGCTCCGCGCTCCTGCGCGGAGCCTGCCGGCTGGCCTGACCTCACGAGGCTGGGAGCGCTCCGGAGACCGCCCGAGACCCAGCCTCACGTAGGCCCGTCCGAGGCCGGGCGAGGGCGACTGGGGTGGTGAAGGGTGGGTGGTTAGCCCCCTACCTCCCGCTTCGGTAAGTTCCCGCCCTCAGGCGCCAGACTGGCCTACAGATCGCGCTCCGCCCCCCGTAGATTGATGCAGCTTTCCGCGGAAAAACAGCTTCGCGGGCTATTGGGACCAGGGGCTCGGAGACGCATGTCGGCAACGCCGCGCGAGGCAAGCTCGGACGTCACCTCGTTGATTGCAGACGAGGCGGTTTCCTACGACGACACGGGTGTCCACAAGCATCCGGCACCCGCGACGCGCCATGGCAAGTTGCGCCGCCGCGGGTGGTTCCTCCGCCGCAGTCTCCTGGTCGCCGACGCGACGGCATTCCTGATCGCCGCACTCGGCGTCGGTGCGCTCAACCGCGGCGCGCACACGCTCGCGCACCCCCCGCTCGTGCTCGGCGGGCTGTTCGCGTGGGTCGCCATGGCGTGGCTGTACGGCTACTACACGCAGGACGAGCTGCGCATGGCGCACAGCACGGCCGACGACGTCCCCGGCCTCGTGCTGCTGGCCGCCGCGACCACCTGGGCGGGACAGCTCGCCGACGCTGCACTCGAGGTCAAGGAGCCGCCCATCGGCAAGCTCGCGGTCTTCTTCGTCGCGCTCGTCATCCTGGCCATCACCATGCGGGCGATCGCGCGCACGGTCGTCCGGCGCTGGCTGATGCCGACGGAGCCCACGCTCGTCGTGGGCACCGGGCGCATCGCGCGCCGCGTCGTCGAGAAGCTCGCCGCCCGGCCCGAGTACGGCATCCGCGTCGTCGGCTTCGTCGACGACGACCCGCTCACAGACCACATCGGCGAGGCCCCCTACCTGGGTGAGACGGACGAGCTCGAGCGGCTCGTCGCCGAGCACGGCGTCCATCGCGTGATCCTCGCGTTCTCGCGCGCCGGCGACAGCCGCGGCGTCGATCTCGTGCGACGCTGCAATCAGGTCGGCGTGCAGGTCGACGTGGTCCCGCGCCTGTACGAAGTGCTGGGGTCCAAGACCCAGGTCCACGAGCTCGACGGCCTCCCTCTCGTCTCGCTTCACGCACCCCGCCTGCCGCGCAGCGCGCGCGTGGTGAAGCGCGTGCTCGACCTGGTCGTCGCCATCATCATGCTCGCGGTGCTGAGCCCCCTGTTCGCGCTCATCGCGCTGCGCATCAAGCTCGAGGCGCCGGGCCCCGTGTTCTTCCGGCAGGAGCGCATCGGCAACCGCGGACGCCGCTTCCGGATTTACAAATTCCGCTCCATGTACATGGACGCAGACTCGCGCAAGGGCGACGTCGGCCATCTCAACAAGCACGAAGAAACCGGCCCGACGATGTTCAAGATCCCCGAGGACCCGCGCATCACGCCCTTCGGCCGCACGCTGCGCAAGTGGTCGATGGACGAGCTCCCCCAGCTGATCAACGTCGTGCGCGGCGAGATGAGCCTCGTCGGCCCGCGCCCGCTGATCATCGAAGAGGACCGCCACATCGTGGGCCACGGCCGCCGTCGCCTCGACCTCACCCCCGGCCTCACCGGCCTCTGGCAGGTCATGGGCCGCAGCGACATCCCGTTCGCCGAGATGGTCACGCTCGACTACCTCTACGTGACGAACTGGTCGCTCTGGGGCGACCTCAAGCTGCTCGCCCGCACGCTGCCCGCCGTGACGCGCGGCCGCGGCGCGTACTGAACGATCGCGGTACCCGGCGAGCCGGTAACCGAGGGAGGGTCCTGGCGGAAACCCGCCCAAGACGCTCGAACCCGCGCAACGGCCGCTAGGCCACCGCCCGTGCGCAGGTAACACGGGGGCAGACCTCGGGTCACGCTTCGCGTGACACTCCACTGAAGGGAGGTCTGACCCCTGCGCAACGGTCGGCACCCAAGGCACGGAGGGGCAGCTGTTTCGGGGCGCCGGTTCGAACCCTTGGGGCGATCCACAGCAGGGCGTACCGCCGCAGGGCTGGAGGTACGTGCATTGCACCTTTGGCGCCCGGTAGTCGTTGCCTCTCGCCCTGCTGGGTTCGAACGCTGGCGCAGGGGTCAGGCCTCCCTTGCTCGGAGCTCCGCGACACTCGGCTCGCCGGCGAGGCCTGCCCCCGTGATTTCCGAACACGCGCGGTGGCCTATCGGCCTTGGCGCGGGTTCGATTGTCTTCGGCGGGTATCCGCCAGGACCCTCACTCGGTTACTGGATCGCCGGGTACCGGCTGCCGCCGCTGGCGACACTCGGCTCGCCGGCGAGGCCTGCCCCCGTGATTTCCGAACACGCGCGGTGGCCTAGCGGCCTTGGCGCGGGTTCGATCGTCTTGGGCGGGTATCGCCAGGACCCTCACTCGGTTACTGGATCGCCGGGTCCCGGCTCGCCGAGGCCGCTCACGTGGGC
>JALYLC010000732.1 GCA_030774435.1 Actinomycetota bacterium | reverse complement strand
ACGGCAATGGTTTCGCCAGAAAACGGCCGGCCGCCGCTCGTGCGCTTTCTGTCGGGTCAGCCGCCCTTTTGGATCTTCTTGCCAGCGGCCGAGACCACGTACCAGTCTGCGCCGAACGCGTGCGAGTTCTGACCGCTCGTCTGGCCCGGCTTCGCGTCCCCCGTGAAGCGATAGAGCGGATGTCCGGCGTACGTCACCTGTGTGGCGCCGCCGGCGCGGCGCGTGACACCGAGCAGGGACTTCTTGACTCCGCCAGCGGCGGCGGGCTTGCCGTGCGTCAGCAGTGGCGGCCAGTACGTCGAGCAGGCGCCGTCGCACGAGCTTCTGCCGCGCCTGTCCTTCTCGAACAGGTAGAGCGTCCGGCCCTGGTTGTCGACGAGGATGCTGCCCAGGTGCGAACGTGAGAGCGCGAGCTTTGCCGAGGAGGTCGTCGGGGAGGACATCGCAGGGCCGGCAGTGAGAATCGCCGGCGTCAGCGCGACGGCGATGAGGGCGAGAAGGGAGAACGACGGTTTCATGCTCGAGTTCCTTGTCAGTTCGCGAAGCCGCGGGTCGGCAGCAGCGCGTTGTGGAGGACGAAGTGGGCAACGTCGAGGCCGAGACGCAGCCCCGCGCGGTGATCGAGACGCGTGTGGACGCCGGCGTAGATCCGGCTGAGACCGGCTTCCTGGGCCGCAGCGCTGAAGCTGGTGAACGACCGCGTGACGCCCGGGAGAGCGGGAGAGGTGACCGAGAAGCGCTCGTGGTCGCCGTAGTAGCGCGCGAGGATCTCCGATGCGGCCGCGCTGATCGTGCTGTGGGCGCCCGGGTAGGAGGGGTCTGCCGGTGTGTTTCCGGCGAGCGGGAGCCAGTTCGGATCGCCCGTGGTCTGGGTGTTGCCGTCGCTGTCGGCCAGCCGGATGGCCGTGACGGGCCGCCACAGCTGATAGGTGTACTTGGCGTCGTAGAACGCGATCGCCGAGTCGGCGATGCTCAGGTCCAGCGTCGCGAAGAGGCGCGCCGCGGTGGGCAGGTCGGCGTGGTTGGAGGTGGCGACCGTCTGGGCGATCTGATTCCAGAAGTTCTGGATGGGGGGAGCCCAGAACTTGCCGATCACCGTCTGGTCGGCGGTTCGCGTCGTGCTCGTCGCAGAGCCGAGGCTCTGTACCTCATTGAGCGCGGCGGCATACTCCGGGCTCGTCAGCGCGGGCGGCGGTGCGGGCCGGAACTGGTCGCCGCTCTCGAGCACGAACGGCGAGACCGTCCCCCAGGTGCTGAACACCGGCGCCGGGAAGTTCGGGGGCGTGGGCATGTAGCTGCCGGGGCTCGCTCCGGGAACGAAGGGCGGCGGCGCAACGTTCGAGCCGTCGCCGGCGCGGATGGCCAGGAGCGCTCGGGCCACCTGCTCACCCACGCGAACGCCCGCCTGCTTCGCCGGACCGTCCGCCACCTGGGACAGCTCAGCCGCGTAGTCGGCGTCGAGCGCGCCCTGCTGCGCGGGATAGAGGGCCACGAGCGCGCCGTGCGCGGCTGCGTCGGCCGCCGCGGTCTCGCATGCGTCGCGAGGCGCGCGCACGCTGATCACGTAGGGCTCGTGCGAACGGTCGATCGAGTTGACCGCGTCGTAGATCGCGGCATGCAGTACTGCGAAGCTCCAGGTCGGCTGAATGTTCGCGGGTTGTGCCCCTGGCGTGTTCACGATCGAGAGCAGGTTCTGGTTCCAGTCGATCACCGGCTGCCCGGATTCGCGGGCAGCCTGGGTAGCGCGGACGTGGCTCCTCCGGTGCAGGCTCGAATGCCCGAACGCGGTCGCCGCCGGAGCGGCGAGGACGAGGGCAATGGTGGCGATCACGAATCGCTTCATCTGAGCGGACTCCTCTGTCGCAATGAGATACTACGACTGTGTAGTATCACATCTCGACCGCGTCCACCGGCGATCGACGCATGCTACTACTACAGACTACTAGTAGATGACTCTCGAGGAGATTCGGCACATGGCCAACAGGCCCACAGATGACCAGGAGCCCGTCACGACGCCGGGCGAGGCCGCGGCCGCGGCGGCCGATCCCACCTCGGCGCACGCCGCCATGACGCGCCAGAAGATGATGACGCGCGCGACCATCGGCCTCGGCACGCTGCTGGGCGCCATCATCGCGACGCCCGCGGCCATCGCGGTGCTCGCGCCCACGTTCAAGCGCGTCACGAGCTACCCGATCGACATCGGCCCGGCGACGCTCTACCCGGAGGTCGGCCCTGGTCGGATCCCGTGGCACGCCGTCACGTTCGAGCGCACACCCGACGATGCTTCCGGCCTGTCGCGGCGGCTCGCGTATATCCGCAACGACGGCGACCAGAAGTTCACCGCGATCAGCAACACGTGCATGCACGTCGGCTGCCCGGTACAGGCCAACGCGTCTGGCTTCGCCTGCCCCTGCCATGGCGGCCAGTACGACAGCGAAGGCCGGCGCACCGCCGGACCGCCCGTGCGTCCGCTCAACCGCTACGAGACCTCGATCGACGACAACGGGCACCTGATCCTCGGGCAGCTCTACGCCCTGGACAACGCCATGCACCGGCATCAGCTCAAGGGCCCCGGAGAGCCCGTCATCGGGCCGCTCTCGGATCTCTATCCCGAAGTGCCCCAGGGTTGATGCGACGCTACGGCTCGTCGATCACGAGCAGCCGGGCCGGTTCTGTTCCATGGTTGAAGCCGCGGTGCAGATCGTCTGTCGGCAGCACGAAGCCCTCTCCCGCCCTGGCGACGATCTTGCCGCCGGAGGCGAACTCGTACTCGATCTCGCCCAAGATCACATAGCCCTCGTGGCCGACCTCGCAGAACTCCGGGCGCCCCGACCCCGGGGCATATTCGACGATCGCCCGGCGGGCACCGTCGACCTGGCAGACGAGCGCCCTGACGCCGTCGGCCTCCTGCTCCCAAGCTTGCGCGCCGAACGGGACGACTCCTCGGGTTGCCACCTGACTCCTCCTCCGACGTGGCTCAGCCGGTCGCTGCTACCGCCCAGGAGCATGGGAAGGCCGGACGGC
>JALYLC010000731.1 GCA_030774435.1 Actinomycetota bacterium | reverse complement strand
GCGTGGGCCAGCGCGGCCCGAGCACGCGCGCGGCCAGGAGGCCCGCGACCAGGCCGACGACGGCGCCCAGCACCGCCTCGCGCGCGGTCGTCCAGACGATCGAGGAGGCCTCGATGTGCCCGCTCCCGGCGGCGGCGACCAGCGCAACCGTCAAGGCGATCGCGACGGGATCGTTCAAGCCCGCCTCGGCCTCGAGCAGCCGCACGACCCGCACGCCGCCCGCGCCGGCGCGCGAGACCGCTGCGAAGACGGCCGCAGGATCCGTCGGCGACAGAACGGCGCCCAGCAGCAGCGCCTGCGTCCACGTCAACCCGGTCAGCGAATGCGCGGCGAGCGCCACGAGGCCGAACGTGGCCGCCGTCCCGGCGACGCCGAGGCCCAGGACGGCCGCGAGCTGCTCGCGCACCGCGGCCAGACCGCAGACGTAGCCGCCCTGCAGCAGCACGATCACGAGCGCGACCGTACCGACGATCGCGATCGTGCTCGGCCGCGCGGCCGAGTGCGAGCCGTCCCACAGCTCGCCCAGCAGCAGCCCGCCGAGCAGGAACGCGAGCGGCGTCGGCACCCCGAGCGAGCGCGCCACCGGCTCCAGCGCCAGCGCAGCAACCGCCGCCCCGCCGGCGACCGCCAGCAGCAGCGCGAGCTCGTGCGCGCTCATCTACGCGATGGCAAGTGCGCGGTTGATGGCCGAGACGACGGCGCGCAGGCTCGCCGTGACGATGCTGTGGTGCACCGCCACGCCCCAGCTCGCCGCCTCGCCCACCTCGACCTCGACGTACGCGGCCGCACGGGCGTCCGAGCCGGAGCCGAGCGCATGCTCGTGGTAGTCCAGCACGCGAGCGTCGAGTCCGGTGGCCGCGCGGACGGCCTTCACGAAGGCATCGAGCGGGCCGTTGCCCTCCGCGCCGACCTCGTGCTCCGAACCGCCGTGTCGGATGACCGCGTCGATGCGCTCGCCCTCGTCGCCGGACGCGATGCGGTAGCCGTCGAGCTCGAGCGGCACCTCGCGCTCGAGGTACTCGGCCTTGAAGGACTCCCAGATGTCTGCAGCGGCGACCTCACCGCCGCGCTCGTCCGTGATGCGCTGGACGACCTGCGCGAACTCGACCTGCATGCTGCGCGGCAGGTCGAGCTGGTAGTCGTTCTTGAGCACGTACGCGACGCCGCCCTTGCCCGACTGCGAGTTGACGCGGATGATCGCCTCGTACGTGCGGCCCACGTCGTTGGGGTCGATCGGCAGATAGGGCACGTCCCAGACCTGCTCGCCGGAGCGCTGATGAGCCTCCATGCCCTTCTTGATGGCGTCCTGGTGCGAGCCCGAGAACGCCGTGTAGACGAGCTCGCCGGCATACGGATGCCGGGCATCCACCGGCAGCTCCGTGCAGAGCACGGCGATGTCGCGGATCTCGTCGATGCGCGAGAGGTCGAGCTCTGGATCGACGCCCTGCGTGAACAGGTTCAGCGCGAGCGTGATCAGGTCGACGTTGCCCGTGCGCTCGCCGTTGCCGAACAGGGTGCCCTCGACGCGCTCGCCGCCGGCCATGAGTGCGAGCTCGGTGGCCGCCACCGCGGTGCCGCGGTCGTTGTGCGGGTGCAGGCTGATGATCACGCTGTCGCGGCGCGGGATCTGGCGCCCGAACGACTCGATCAGGTCGGCGTAGAGATTCGGGGTCGAGAGCTCGACGGTCGCCGGCAGGTTGAGGATCAGCTTGCGCTCCGGCGTCGGCTCGAACACGTCCATGACCGCCTCGCACACCTCGAGCGCGTACTCGGGCTCCGTCGCCGTGAAGCTCTCGGGCGAGTACTCGAAGCGCACGTCGCCGCCGGTGACGGCGTCGGCGAGCTCGCGGATGCGCGTCGCGCCGTGCACGGCGATGTCGCGGATGCCCTCGCGGTCGAGGCGGAAGACGACGCGGCGCTGGGTCGTCGAGGTGGAGTTGTAGAGGTGCACGATCGAGCGCGGGATGCCCTCCAGGCTCTCGAAGGTGCGCTCGATGAGGTGGTCACGGGCTTGCGTCAGGACGACGATCGTGACGTCATCGGGGATCAGACCCTCGTCGACGAGCACGCGTATGAAGTCGAAGTCGGCCTTCGAGGCCGACGGGAAGCCCACCTCGATCTCCTTGAAGCCGACCGAGCAGAGCAGCTTGAACATGCGCCGCTTGCGCTCGACGTCCATGGGATTGATGAGCGCCTGGTTGCCGTCGCGCAGGTCGACGGAGACCCAGCGCGGCGCAGCGGTGAGGCGCTCGTCGGGCCAGGTGCGGTCGCGCAGCTCAACGCCCGGATAGGGGCGGTACTTCTGATGGGGCATCGACATGGCCTAGAGGCCTCCGGGAACGACAAGGTGGACAGGGCGAGACCCGTGGCGGTGGCCACGGGCGCAACGGATGACTATGTCCACGATTGCTCCCCTAGCAGGGGAGGAGGAGGCCGGCAAGCAGGGTGCGCAGGGTCTCGCAGGTCATCGCCGCCCGATCATAGCGAGCGTGCGCCTTGGACGTACTGACAGATGAGCCCAGGGTCGCCGCAGGTCTGCCAGCCGGGCGCCCACCCACCACCGCTCGAACCACCGCGGCGCCCGGCTGGCAGACCGCAGGCGATTCGAGATCTCCGAACGCCGCGATCATTCTGTTCGTACGTCTCAACCGCAGCGCAGCCGTTCGCGGCCGGGTATGCTGCGCCTCATGCACGTGCGCTTCGCGACCCAAAGGATTATCGGCTGCCAGGGTTCTCCCGGCAGCCGTGGGGTCGCGGGCTTGGCGCTCTAACCACATCGGGCCGGAAGGACGGGTATGAGGATCTGCGTCCTCCCCGGTGACGGCATCGGTCCGGAGGTCACGCGAGCTGCGCTCCACGTGCTGGAGGTGGCTTCGTCGCGCTTCGATCTCAGAGTTGAGCTGGACGAGCGCCCGTTCGGCGGCGCCGCCATCGACGCCACCGGCCATCCGTTCCCGGACGCGACGCGCGAGGCCTGCCTCGGCGCGGACGCCGTGCTGCTGGGAGCCGTGGGAGGGCCGAGCTGGAACGATGCCAGCGTGCGACCCGAGCAGGGCCTGCTCGCCCTGCGCTCGGTGCTCGGCTGCTACGCCAACGTGCGGCCCGCGCGGCGCTACACGCGACATACCACGAGCCCGCTGCGCGAGGAGCTCGTCGCGGGCCTCGACCTCGTGATCGTGCGCGAGCTGATCGGCGGCATCTACTTCGGCGATCGCGGGCTCGGCGACGAGGCGGCCTACGACACCTGCAACTACAGCGCTTCCGAGATCCGCCGCATCGTGGAGCGCGCCTGCGCCCTGGCCGGCCGCCGCAGCGGCCGGCTCACGAGCGTCGACAAGGCCAACGTGCTCGCCACCTCGAAGCTCTGGCGGCGCGTCGCGAGCGAGGTCGCGGAGCGCCATCCCGGCGTCACGCTCGAGCACCAGCTGGTCGACTCGATGGCGATGCTGCTCGTCGAGCGCCCGGCCGCCTACGACGTGATCGTGACCGAGAACCTCTTCGGGGACGTGCTCTCGGACCTCGCCGCCGCCGTCAGCGGCGGCATCGGCCTCGCGCCCTCGGCCTCACTGGCCGACGGCGGCCCGGGCATCTTCGAGCCCATCCACGGCTCCGCGCCCGACATCGCCGGCACCGGCAAGGCCAACCCTGCGGGCGCGATCCTCTCGATCGCGCTTCTGCTCGACGAGCTCGGGCAGCCGACGGCCGCTCGCGCGATCGAGCGCGCCGTCACGGGCGTGCTCGACGACGGCGCCCGCACGCCGGACCTGGGCGGCACGGCCACCACCGACGAGGTCGCCGCCGAGATTTCCGACGCACTGAGTGCTGATTTCAGAATGAGCGCGGCGTCTGACGCGGCTGGATCGGCCTGCAGTCGGTTGGTGGAGCATGAGTGAATCTGCCACCCGCGCTGATGAGCTCCACCAACCGACTTCCGTCCGACCCGGGGGCTCGCTCGCTGCGCGAGGCGGCCCCGGGGCTTCGCAGGCACGCCGCCCGACTCTTGGGAAGGCGTCCCGCCTGCCCTGCGAGCCGGCCGACGCCCCTGCTCGCTCCAACCACGCCAGCCACACACGCTCAGGTCTGAAACCAGCACTCGCAGTTTCCGCATCCATCGCCATCTGACCGACCGGGAGAGCTCGTATGTCCACCGCAGAGAAGCGGCCCGCCTCCGCCGAGGCGCCCCCGCCCAATCCCTACGAAGGCCAACGCCTCACCGGCGCGGAGGCGGTCATCCGCTCGCTCGAGACGTGTGGCGTCGAGATCTGCTTCGGGATCCCCGGCGGGGCGATCCTTCCGATCTACGACGCGCTCGCCTCGACGGGAACGACGATCAAGCACGTGCTGGTGCGCCACGAGCAGGGCGCCGGCCACATGGCGCAGGGCTACGCCCGCGCCACCGGCAAGGTCGGCGTCGCCATGGCGACGTCGGGGCCCGGCGCGACGAACCTGGTCACGCCCGTGGCCGACGCGTTCCTGGACTCGACGCCACTCGTGGTCGTGACCGGCCAGGTCCCGTCCCACCTGATCGGCACCGACGCTTTCCAGGAGGCGGATACGACGGGCATCTTCCTGCCGATCGTCAAGCACTCGTACCTCGTCACGAAGGTCGAGGACATCCCGCGCGTGTTCATGGAGGCATTCCACCTGGCCTCGACGGGACGCCCGGGCCCCGTGCTGATCGACATCCCGAAGGACATCGCCAACACGACGTTCACGTTCCGCTGGCCGAAGAAGATCGATCTGCCCGGCTACCGGCCCACGGGCAAGGGCCATCCGCTGCAGATCCAGGAGGCAGCGCTCGCGATCGCGCGTGCCAAGAAGCCGGTGCTCTACGTCGGCGGCGGCGTCATCAACGCGGGCGCCGAGGCTGAGCTGCAGGCGCTCGCCGAGGAGACGCGCATCCCGGTCGTGACGACGCTGATGGCCAAGGGCGCGTTCCCCGACTCGCACGCGCTCTCGCTCCAGATGCCGGGCATGCACGGCTCCAAGTTCGCAAACTGGGCCCTCCACCGCTCCGACCTCCTGATCACGGTCGGCGCGCGCTTCGACGACCGCGTGACCGGCAAGCTCGATGCCTTCGCGCCCGGCGCGAAGGTCATCCACATGGACATCGACCCGGCCGAGATCTCCAAGAACCGCACAGCCGACGTGCCGATCGTCGGCGAGTTGCGCGAGGTGCTGCCGCAGCTCACCAAGGCGATCGCGAAGCTGCGCGAATCCGACTCGATCATCAACCACCGGGCCTGGCTCGAGCAGGTCGAGGAGTGGAAGTTCAAGTATCCCTACCGCTACCGGCGCGCCGGCGCGCTCAAGCCCGAGTACGTGATCGAGCGCTTCCGCGACCTGCTGGCCGATCGCGACACGATCTGGACGACGGGCGTCGGGCAGCACCAGATGTGGGCGGCTCAGTGGCTGCGCATCGACCGCAGCCGTCGCTTCATCACCTCCGGCGGGCTCGGCACCATGGGCTTCGGCTTCCCCGCGGCGCTCGGCGCCAAGCTCGGACGCCCCGAGGCGACGGTCGTCTGCATCGACGGCGACGGCTGCTTCCAGATGACGCTGCAGGAGCTCGCGACGGCGGTCGTCTACGACATCCCGATCATCGTCGCCGTCATGAACAACGGCTGGCTCGGCATGGTGCGGCAGTGGCAGGAGCTCTTCCACGACGAGCGCTTCTCGCAGACGCACCTGAACGTCGAGATCCCCGACTACGTGAAGCTGGCCGAGGCCTTCGGCGCCGTCGGCTTCCGCGCGGAGAGCGAGGCGGAGGTGGACGTCGCCATCCTCGCGGCGCTCGAGAGCGGCCGGCCGGCAGTGATCGACTTCCGCGTCGACCACGAGGAGAAGGTCTACCCGATGGTGCCCGCGGGCGCCGCATCGGCCGACATGATGGACGCGGCCTGGATCGAGGACGACAACTCCTGGGTGGAGGAGGGCGTCTGATGCCGCGCATCGACAGCGCCCATCACACGCTCTCGGTGCTGGTCGAGAACACGCCGGGCGTGCTCACGCGCGTCTCCAGCCTGTTCGCGCGCCGCGCCTTCAACATCGAGTCGCTGGCTGTCGGGCCGACCGAGCGGCCGGATCGCTCGTGCATCACGATCCGCGTGGACTGCTCGGACGTGTCGATCGACCAGGTCGTGAAGCAGCTCTACAAGCTCGTCAACGTGCTCAAGGTCAACCAGATGACCACGGCCGACGCGATCGAGCGAGAGCTGATGCTGGTCAAGGTCACGGCGAGCCCCGACAAGCGCGGCGAGTTGATCCACCTGGCCGAGGTCTACGGAGCCCGCGTCTCCGACGTCGGCGCGCAGGCGCTCGTGTTCGAGATCGTCGAGCATCCGGACAAGCTCGCCTCGTTCGAGGAGTTGCTGCGCCCGTACGGCATCAAGGAGACCATCCGCACGGGTCGCATCGCCATGCGCCGAGCGCTCGGCGAGCGCCGCGATCGCGATGCCGGCCGCATGCGCGTCCTCGCCTAGGGGGCCGTCTCAGTATGCGCGTGAGGGTCTGACGAGTGGCGAGCGTAGTCTGGGACGCGATCGACCCGCAGGTCGATCATGAAGATCTCACAAGGGTCGACCGCGTTCCAGGCGCCCGCTCGACGCCGTCAGACACCATGACGAGTACTGAGACGGCCCCCCCACGCATCCGTCTACGCTCGACCGTCCTGCCAAATCCGCACGAGGAATGTGATGACGAAGGTCTACTACGACGCTGACGCCGATCGCTCGCTGCTCGCGGGCAAGTCGATCGCCGTCGTCGGCTACGGCTCGCAGGGGCACGCCCATGCGCTCAACCTCAAGGACTCGGGCTTCGACGTCACCATCGGGATCCGCCCGAACTCCGAGGGCTGGAAGCGCGCCGAGGACGACGGCTGGGCGCCCAAGTCCGTGGCCGATGCAGTCGCGGACGCCGACGTGATCGGCATCCTCGTGCCCGACCACGTCGCGTTCGAGCTGTGGGAGTCGACGATCGGGCCCGCGTTGCGGCCGGGCTCGACGGTGCTCTTCGCGCACGGATTCAGCATCCACTTCAAGGCGATAGCGCCGCGCGATGACATCGACGTCATCATGGTCGCGCCCAAGGGCCCCGGCCATCTCGTGCGCCGGCTCTACACGCAGGGCGCCGGCGTGCCGTGCCTGATCGCGGTCGACCAGGACTCGTCGGGTCACGCCCGCGGCACGGCGCTGGCATGGGCCTCCGGCATCGGCGGCGGCCGCGCAGGCGTGCTCGAGACGACGTTCGCGGAAGAGACGATCACAGACCTCTTCGGCGAGCAGACCGTGCTCTGCGGCGGCACGACCGCACTCGTCCAGGCCGGCTTCGAGACGCTCGTCGCGGCCGGCTACCAGCCGGAGATCGCCTACTTCGAGTGCCTGCACGAGCTCAAGCTGATCGTCGACCTGATGTACGAGGGCGGTCTCGAGGGGATGCGCTACTCCATCTCCGACACGGCGGAGTACGGCGACCTCACGCGCGGGCCGCGCATCGTCGACGACCACGTGCGCGCGGAGATGGGCAAGATCCTCGAGGAGATCCGCTCGGGCGCCTTCGCCGAGGAGTTCATCGGCGACATCAAGGCCGGTGGGCCCCGCATGAAGGAGCTCCGCGAGAAGGCCAAGGGCAGCCAGATCGAGGCCGTCGGCAAGGAGCTGCGCGCGATGATGCCGTTCGTCTCGGGTGGGAGGGCTCCCGCCTGAGCTAAAGGATGAAGCCGAGGATGATCGTCGTGCAGACCAGCCCGATCGAGCAGATGATCGTGAAGCGCGTCAGGTTGCGCTCCATGATCTGCGTCGAGCCGAACGACGACGAGCCGACGCCGAAGGCCCCCGAGAGGCCGGCATCCTTGCCGGAATGCGCCAGTACCAGGATGATCACGCCGAACGCGAGCAGCATGTGCACGGCGATCGCGGCGATGCGGAAGATCTCGCTCACAGCTTGACTCTACCAGCGCCCGCGGCCCAGAACTGTCGTTTCCCCGTGCCCCGAGCCGGCCAGCGCGATCCGGCGCATGACGTGTGCGCCGATCGCCGGCCAGGCCATGCCGAGGACGTAGGGATAGCTCGTGGTCGGCTCGATCCCGAACAGCGCGTAGGCGACGCCCCCCCCGAGGATGAGCGCGGACGCCGCGCCCCAGCCGCGCTTGAACTCGAGCACCGCGGCGAAGAGCGTCGGCAGGAGCAGCCCGTACGGGACCGCAGGCGCTGTCAGCGCAGCCAGCGTGCCGAAGCCGAGCGTGAGCAGCATCTGGCGCCGCGACTCCAGGATCCACTGCTCGCGGTCGAAGATCAGCGATCCGAGAGTCAGAGCGATCACGGCCGGGACGACGACAAGGTTGGTGTTCGCGGGCCTGTCCCAGACTGCCTCGAGCAGCGCGGGGATGCTCGCGAGCACGACCAGCGCGGCGGCCAGGAAGTGCCGGCGCTCGAACGTCTCGCGCAGGGACGGCGCCGGCGCGGTCGCGGCAGCGGACACCGGCGCCGCGGGTGCCGGCACGGGCGCCGCGGGTCGAGTACGGCTGCGCTTGCTGCTCGGCATCGCACGGCTACGCTAGCGGATGTGACCGAGGAGGCCCGCGCCCGCGTGCGATCGCTGATGCTGACCGGCGACAACCGGCTCAAGCAGGGCGGCCCGGTCCAGGCCCGCAAAGCACGCGAGACCTACGAGAAGGCGCTCGCCGAGTTCGAGACCGCGGGGATCGCCGACGAGGTCATCCGCGGGCTGATCGAGCGTCGCATCGCGGATACGCGGCTGCTCGAGGATGGGACCTAGCTCTAGCTAGGCCGACCGCAGATAGGTGAGCACGGCCACCACGCGGCGGTTCAGGTCGGGCGTCTCGGTGATGCCGAGCTTGCCGAGGATCTGATGGATATTGGCTTCGACGGTCTTGGGCGAGAGGTAGAGGCGCTCGGCGATCGCGTTGTTCGAGCACCCCTCGGCCATTGCCGCCAGCACCTCGCGCTCGCGCGGAGTGAGCGCGTCGAGCGGGCCCTCGGCGCGGGGCTTGCGAAGCAACTGCGCGACGATCGTCGGGTCGATGACGCACTCGCCCTCGTCGATGCGCTGCAAGGCGTCGACGAGCACCGCGACATCCGAGACGCGCTCCTTGAGCAGGTAGCCGGAGCGCTCGGGATGGTGCTCCAGCAGCCGCATCGCGTAGGTCGAATCGACGTAGTGCGAGAGCACGAGCACGCCCGTGGCCGGGTGGTCGGCCCGGATCGCCTGCGCCGCGACGAGGCCCTCCTCACGGTGCGTGGGCGGCATGCGGATGTCGATCAGGGCGACGTCCGGCCTTGCTCGCGCGACGCGCAACATGAGCTCGTCGGCGTTGCCGACTGTGGCGACGACATCGATCCCCGCCGCCCGCAGCAGCTGTGCGACGCCCTCGCGCAGCAGCAGCTCGTCGTCGGCGATCACGACTCGCATGGGAGCTCCGCGACGAGTTGGGCCCTGCCACCAGGAAGAGGTGCGGCCTCGACGCTACCGCCCAGCGCCCCGATGCGATCCTCGGCCGCGGTGATGTCGAGTCGCTGGAGATCGCTCTCGATCATCAGCGCGAGCGTGTCCTGCTCGCGCGTGACCCGCACCGTCACTCCCTTCGCCGACGCCCCGCGAACCGCTTCCGAGACGACGAAGTAGGCCGCCGCCTCGACGGCGGCGCTGCAGCGCCCGCACGGGAGCGCAGCGAGCACGACGGGAACCCGGGCCGTCTCGGACAGCGCCTCGAGCGCAGCGGCGAGACCCAGGTCCGTGAGGACGCCAGGATAGAGCCCGTGTGCGATCACCCGGAGCTCGGCCAGCGCTGCCGCCAGCTCCCCTTGCGCCTCGTCGAAGGTCGCGCTCAGACGCTCCGCCACGTCGAGCGCGGCCGTTGCGCTCGCGAGCCGCAAGCTGACGGCGAGGCTGACGAGGCGCTGCTGGGCGCCGTCGTGGAGGTCGCGCTCCAGCCGTTCGCGCTCGCTGTCGGAGGCGCGCACGATGCGGACACGCGAGGCGCGCAGGGTCTCGATCTGAAGGCGGGCCTCGACCTGCAGTCGCTCATGCGCGAGAGCGAGACCGGACGCCCGCGCGATCTCGTCCACGACCGCGGGATCGGCGAGCGTGCCCGGGCGGTGACGGAGCAGCGCCAGGGGCTCCCCGCGCGCGCTGCGGAGAACGGTCGTCGCGAGCCCGTCCGCGGGACGCTCGGCGATTGGCTCGCCCCCGGCGTCGACCCATGCGACCGGCTCTCCCACTGGGTACGCGAGCTCGAGCGACGGATCGCGAAGCGTGCGGGCGAGGCGCTCTCGAATCCCAGCTGTGAGCCGCTGCGATGCGAGCTCGATCGTGTCCAGCGCGAGCATGCCGCGCGAGCGCCTGGCACGCAGCCAGCCGGCCGCGATGCCTGCGGCGAGGACGAGCAGCGCCACCTGCTGGCCGCGCCACAGCTGCCGGTCTGTGTGACCGGTCGCGAGGAATCCGCGCTGCAGGCTGAGCGCGAGTTCGACCGCGAAGCAACTGAGGGCGAGCACGGCGGGAACGACCACGGGCCAGACGATGCTACGCAGCGCAGCGCTTCCGCGGGCGAGCCGCGCGGCCAGCAGGGCCACGCCGAACACGGCCCACGCGAGCGCCGCGGCGATGCCGCCCTGACTGAGTGCAGTCTGGAGCTGTGCATCGCCGTGCACCAGTACCAGGTTCGCGTGGCAATCTGCACAGCCGTGATCGGCGGGATCGAAGGCGAGCGCCGGGAGTGCGCCGAGCGCCCCGAGCGTGCTCGCGTACCCGAGCGCGAGGCTCGCCCATGCGGGTTTCGCTGTCTGCGCGCGCGGATAGTCGAAGGCGACGTGGGCGATCAGCGGCGGTGCGGCCCAGGCGAGCACGAGCCCTACGGTGAACGCGGCGGACGAACCGGCACCGGGGCCGGCAAGCTCGGGCAGGAACGACGCGACGCCGGCGAGCGCGAGCAGCGTTCCGTAGCGCTCGCGAGGACGGCGACGATGGGCCTCGAGGCCGACCGCCACGGCAGCGAGCCCCGGCAGGAGCAGCGTCGCGGTACCGAGCAGCGATGAGCCCGCGTGGGAGAGCCCCGGCTCCGCGCGAGTCGCCTGGAGCGCCGCCAGCGCCGCCAACGCGGTCGCGCACACGATGGTGGCCGCGCGTCTCACCGCGCGATCTTCTCTGGGAGCGGAAAGATCGCGACGAGGCGCGTCCCGAAAGCGGGCTCGCTCTCGATGCGGAGCCTGCCGCCGAGCGCCTCGACGCGATCGGCGAGGCCGCGCAGGCCCGGCCCACGCGGATCGGCGCCGCCCGCGCCGTCGTCGCCGACCTCGAGCACGAGCTGATCGCCTGCGAGTGCTGCCCGCACGCCGACGGTGGCGGCGCGGGAATGCTTGGCGGCGTTGGCGAGCGCTTCCGAGCAGACGAAGTACGCGGCGGCCTCGATCGCGTCGGGAAGCCGGCCCACGTCGGCCTCGACCGAGACCGCGGTGGGCGCGGCG
>JALYLC010000730.1 GCA_030774435.1 Actinomycetota bacterium | reverse complement strand
CGATGCCGCAGCCGACCGAGGCGCGGGCGCCGGGCGCCAGCTCGGCGGCTTCGACGCTGACGAGGTCGAACCCCGCGTCGCCGCCGTAGGCGCGCGCCGGGGGCCGGGCGTCCGGGTGCAGGAGGCGCACGGGAAGCTCGAGCACGTCCGTCTCACGCACCGGTCGGGACGAGCCGGAACGCGGCATAGCGCTCGGCCAGTGCGTGCGGGAGATGGGCGCGGATGAGCACGCCCTCGGCGGTGTCCTCGCGCTCGAGCGGCGAGCCGAGCGCGTAAAGCTCTGCGAGCACCCCGCCCTGGTCGAACGGCACGAGCAGCGCGACGCGCTCGAAGCGGCCTGCGAAGTGCTCGCCGATGGCCCGCTCGACCTCGAGCACCCCCTCACCGGTGCGGGCCGACACGAGCACGGCGTCGTGATTGCCGTTCTGGAGCCTGCGCCGTCCCTCCTCGCTGCACATGTCCACCTTGTTGAGCACCAGCAGGCGCGGCATCTCCGCCGCGCCGATCTCGTCGAGCACGCGCTCGACCGAAGCGATCTGGCGCTCGCGCTCCTCCTCTTCGGCCGAGGCGTCGGCGACGTGCAGGATGAGATCGGCGAGCAGCGTCTCCTCGAGCGTGGAGGCGAACGCTGCCACGAGCTGGTGCGGCAGCTTGCGCACGAATCCCACCGTGTCGGTCAGCAGGTAGGTGCGCCCGAGGTAGTCGTAGGATCGCGTCGTGGGGTCGAGCGTCTCGAACAGGCGGTCGGCGGACGAGACCTCCGAGCCGGTCAGCACGTTCAGGAGCGTCGACTTGCCGACGTTCGTGTACCCGGCCAGGGCGACGCTCGGCACCTCGTTGCGCTCACGTTGACGGCGCATCGTGGCGCGCTGCTTGCGCAGCTCGCGCAGACGGCGGCGCAGGAGCGAGATGCGCGTGCGCGCCAGCCGGCGGTCGGTCTCGAGCTGAGACTCGCCCGGGCCGCGCGTGCCGACCCCGCCGCCGAGGCGCTCGAGGTGCTGCCACATGCCGCGCATGCGCTGGAGGTTGTACTCCAGTTGCGCGAGCTCGACCTGGAGCTTGCCGGCCGCCGAGTGCGCGTGCAGCGCGAAGATGTCGAGGATCACGCGCGTGCGGTCGACAACCCGCATGGCGAGCTCGTCCTCCAGCGTGCGCTGCTGGCTGGGCGAGAGCTCGTCCTCGGTCACGATGACCTCGGCCTCGAGCTCCTTGGCGAGCTCCTTCAGTTCCTTGAGCTTGCCGCTGCCGACATACGTGCGCGCGTGAATGCTCGAGCGGTGCTGCACGAGGGTCCCGACGACGTCCACCTGGGCGGTGCGCAGCAGCTCGAGCATCTCGGCGAGCTCACGCTCCTCGTCGGCCCCCTGAGCGAGCACGGCGACCAGGACGGCGCGCTCGGGCCGCACGTCGTACTCGATCATCTTCGCTCCCTCGGCCACGGCTGGAGCATACGTACGAGGTCGCACAACCGAGCCTGTGCCTCAAGCCGAGACAGTGGGCAACCCGGCGTGGCCGACGACAGCCGCCACCTGGGGTCTGGCACCGCCAGGTGGGGTCTGACCCCAGGTGGCGGAGCCTGACCCCAGGGTGGCGATCAGCTCAACCAAGCCATATTGCCTGGTTGGCGGGCCGTCCAGAGGCCGCGGGCATACGTCGTCCAACGCAGCTCGTGCACGAACCCTATTCGGCATGGACAGGCGCCTCGCGGCCGATCTGCACAGGTCGGTGCCAGCCTCCGCCACCTGGGGTCAGACCCCGCCAGCCGGGGTCAGACCCCAGTTGTTGCCAGACGGCCGTGCTCAGAGCGCGCGGGCGATGCGATCGACGGCCTCGGCGAGGCGCTCCTCGGGAGCCGTCAGCGAGAGACGCACGTAGCCGTCGCTCGACGGCCCGTAGGCGGCGCCCGGCCCGACCACGACGGCCGCGCGCTCGAGCAGCTGCTGGGCGAACGCGATCGAGCCGCTTCCGCCCGGGACGCGCATCCACACGTAGAGCGCGCCACGGGGTCGCACGAAGTCCATCCCGAGAGCTTCGAGGCCGTCGCAGAGCACGTCCCGCCGACGCCCGTAGAGCTCGCGCAGTCCCGCGGTGAAGGTCGGAATCAGCTGGACGGCCCGGACAGCCGCGTGCTGCAATGCGAGCCACATGCCGGAGTCGACGTTCGTCTTGAGCGTGCGCAGCCGTCCGATCAGCTCCGCGTTGCCGACCGCGAACGCGATGCGCCAGCCGGGCAGCGAGAGCGACTTGGAGAGCGAGTAGATCTCGATCCCGGCCTCGCGAGCGCCCGGTGCGGCCAGGAAGCTGGGCGCCACGAGGCCGTCGTAGGTCAGCTCGGCGTAGGCGTTGTCGTGGCAGATCGGCACGCCGCGCTCGGCGCCCCAGGCGGCCAGGCGCTCGAAGAATGACACGTCGGCGACCGCCCCCGTCGGGTTGTTCGGATAGCCGCAGATCAGCAGGCCGGCACGGCGGCTCGTGGCCTCGTCCACCGCCGCGAGCTCGGGCAGGAAGCCGTTCTCGACGCGCAACGGCAGGCCGACGGCCTCGCCGCCCGCGAGCGCCGGCCCACCGTAGTAGACCGGGTAGCCCGGATCTGCGACGAGCGCGATGTCGCCCGGATCCAGTTGCGCGAGGCAGAGGTGCGCGAGCCCTTCCTTGGCGCCGAGCAGCGGCATGATCTCTCTGGCGGGATCGAGCTCCACGCCGAAGCGGCTGCGGTAGTGCGCCGCCACAGCCTCGCGCAACGGGGCGATGCCGTGGTTCGTCGGGTAGCCGTGGATCTCGTCGCGGCGCGCCTGCACGCACAGCTCCTCGCGCAGCTCAAGGGGCGGAGGGGTGTCGGGATCGCCGATGCCGAGCGAGATCACGTCGACGCCGCGCGCCCGGGCCTCGGCGACCGTGCGCATGAGGCGCGTGGAGAGGTATTCGGGGACGCCGTCGAGGCGGCGCGAGCCGCGCATCAGGCGGCACGCTCCAGCTGCCCGAGCAGCGCGGGATCGAGGTCGGCCACGTAGACCCGTTGCGCGGTGCCCGTGAGCGTGAGGCCGAGCTGGGCGTCCACGCCGACCTCGACGCTGCCGCCGGGCATGTCGACCGTGACCGGGGATTCGCAGTAGCCGTCGACGATCGCGGCCACGGCGGCGGCGCACGCCCCCGAGCCGCAGGCCTGCGTCTCACCGACGCCGCGCTCCCACACGCGCATGCGAAGGCGGTGACGATCCAGCACGGTGACGGCCTCGACGTTCGTGCGCTCGGGGAAGCGCGGGTGCCGCTCGAGCCGGGGCCCGGTCTCGCTCAGGTCGAACGCGGCGGGGTCCTCGACCGTCAGCACGCAGTGCGGGTTGCCGGTCGAGACGAAGCGGTAGTCGACGCCCGGATCGGGCGCACCGAGATCCTCCTGCGGGCCCTCCAGCGAGGCCTGCCCGAGTCGCACTGCGATGCGCCCGTCGGTGCCGATCCAGGCCTCACCCACGCCGGCGCCCGTGCGTACGCGCAGATCGATCCGGCCGAGGCGCTCCCCCGCGTAGGCGACGGCGATGCGGGTGCCGTTGCCAGAGACCTCGGCGATCGAGCCGTCGCGGTTGTGGACGACGACGGCGACCTCGCCGTCGCCGAGCGACACCTCCAGCACGCCATCGGCGCCCAGGCCGAGTGCGACGTCGCAGAGCAGGCGCACGCGCTCCGGCGTGAGCGGCCAGGGGGGCCGCTCGACGACCAGGAAGTGATTTCCGAGCCCCTGCCACTTCGCGACCCGCATGGCCGCAACGGTAGCTATCGCGAGGCGTGCAGGAAGCGGGCCAGCGTCGAGGCCACGCGCGCGATCGCCTCGCCCTCGACCCACTCGCCGGGCTGGTGCGCCTGGTGGGCCTCGCCGGGCCCGTAGTTGACGGCCGGGATGCCGTGCTCCTGCAGCGAGGCGACGTCCGTCCAGGCCTGCTTGGGCAACACCCGCACGCCCGTCTCGGCCAGGAAGCGCGCAAGCACCGGCTCGGACAGGCGCGGAGGTGCGGCGGGGCTCTCGTCGATCCAGGTCAGCTCGCCCTCGCCCGCCACAAGATCCTCGATCTCGCGCCTCACGACCGCGGCTTCCCTGCCCGGCGCGAAGCGCACGTTGAGGGCGATCTCCACGCGGTCGGGCACGACGTTGCGGGCCACGCCGCCCTGGATCTGCGTGATGGAGAGCGTGTCGTGGAAGGTCAGGCCCTCCACCTCGACGGGGCGCTGTGGCGTGGCAGCCGCGCGCACCAGGAACGGAACAGCGCGAAGCACGGCGCTGTCGCCCTCCCAGGGCCGGGCGCTGTGCGCCGTGCGGCCGTGGAAGACGAGATCGGCGTTGAGCACACCGACGCAGCCGGCGTGGATGTCGCAGCCGGTCGGCTCGCCGACGAACGCGAAGGCCGGGCGGCGGAGCAGCCGCGAATCCGCCAGCACCCCGTGGATGCCGTTCTCGCGGTTCGGCCCCTCCTCGCGGTCGTAGAACACGCAGACGACGTCGTCGCCCGTCCCCGCACAGTGCTCGAGCACCGTGAGGATGGCCGCATCGCCGCCCTTCATGTCGGCCGCCCCGCGGCCGATCACGCGCGTGCCCTCGAGGCGCGGCTCGTGACCCTCCCAGGGCGGCACGGTGTCGAGGTGCCCGACCAGCGCCACCGCGTCGTCGCGCTCACCCACGCGGGCCACCAGCGCGTTGCCGAGGCGCTCGACGGCGACGCCGGGCAGCGCCCGGCAGCGGGCCTCGACCAGGTCGGCCAGCGCGGCCTCCTGGCCGGTCGTGCTCGGCACCGCCACGAGCTCGAAGGCGAGCCGGGCGAGAGCCTGCGGGTCGGTCGTCAACGGATCAGCTCCAGCAGGCGGTCGGCGTTGCGCTCCGGGCCGTCGGCGCCTGCGAGCTCGATGACCTCGGGGATCCTACGCGCCCACGTCTCCTGCCGGCGAGCGTACTGGCCCGTGCGCAGCGTGATCTCGGCGGCGACGTCGGCGAGCGGGCGGCGGCCGTCGAGATAAGCGCCGATCCCCTCGAGCCCGAGGATTCGCGCGGCGGTCGGCGAGGGCTCGACGCCCGCGTCCCGCAGCGCGCGCACCTCCTCCACCGATCCGCTCGCGAGCATGGCCTCGGTGCGCGCGGCGATGCGCGCGCGCAGATCGGCCCGCGGCCAGGAGACGACGGCCACGACGGCCGGCCGGCGCATGCCCGCGCC
>JALYLC010000729.1 GCA_030774435.1 Actinomycetota bacterium | reverse complement strand
ATCGACGGCCCCTACGCCGCGATCCGCGATCTCGCCGGCTTCCGCACGGTGGCCGAGCGCTCCGCGCGGCTCGGTTGCGACGGCAAGTGGGCGCTGCACCCCGACCAGATCGAGATCCTGAACGAGGTCTACCGGCCGACGCAGATACAGTACGACCGCGCCGAGGCGCTGCTCGACGCCTACCGCCAGGCCACCGAGGGCGACCGTCGCGGCGCGGTGATGTGGGAGGGCGAGATGATCGACGAGGCCTCGCGCAAGATGGCCGAGCAGGTGGCCGCGCGCGGCCGCGCGGCCGGCATGGCCGGCAGCTGAGGGCCCGAGAACGCTAGCCCGGTCGAGTGGCCACGACGCGCGTGGCCAGCGACACGCACACGATCCAGACCGCTGCGGCCACCGAGACGTGCGCCAGGACGGCCCACCACGGCAGCTGGTTGTGCCACTGGTACTCGCCGATGAACGCCTGCAGCGGCACGAGCACGATCAGCGCGAGCGCCAGGCCGCGCCAGCGATCGGGACGCCACGCGCCGTACTGCAGCACGAGCAGGAGCAGGACGGCGATCACGACGTAGGTCGTCGCGACGCGCACGTGGACATAGGTCGCATCGAGCAGGTTGCCCAGGCGGCGGATGTCCGGCCCGCCGGCGTGCGGCCCGGCAGCGGTCGAGAACGTGCCGCTGACGATCAGCGCGAAGGCGGCCACCACGCTGCCAGAGGCCAGCCAGGCCAGGCGGCGCGGTGCGCGCGTCGCTGCTCCCGCGGAGAGCCGCGCGAGCAGGGCGGCGGCGAGCCCAGTGGCCGTGACGGCGACCAGGAAGTGGCTCATCACGAGCAGCGGGTTGAGGTCGAAGAGGACGGTCACGGCACCGAGCGGGATCTGTCCGAACGTGAGCAGCGCGACACCGCCCGAGAGCCTGCGCGCGGTGCGGTCGGCCACCTGGCGCGCCGAGAGGTAGGTCAGCAGCGCGGCGAGGATGCCCGCCAGCGCGATCGCGCGGTTCGAGAACTCGATCACCGGGTGGTAGTTGAAGGGCGGCACCGGCTGGCCCTTGCAGAGCGGCCAGTCCGGGCAGCCGAGCCCGGATCCCGTGAGCCGCACGAATGCACCGGATGCGATGTTGAGGAACATCGCGAGCACCAGCAGCTGTGCGAAGCGCTCGAACGCGCGGGCGTCCTGGGCGATCACGCGGCGCCGTGCGCGCTGCGCGAACCCCGCCGCTCCGGCCAGCGCTGCCATCAGGCCGGTGCGATGACCTTGGCCTCGCCGTCCACGACGAGCGTGTCGCCGACGAACGCGCGCGTGGAGAGCCGCGTCCCGCGCCTGTCCGCGTCGTAGTCGAGCACCTCCACCTCGACGCGGACGACGTCGCCCGGCCGCACCGGAGCCCGGAACTTGAGCGTCTGCGAGAGGTAGATCGAGCCGTGCCCGGGCAGGCTGTTGCCGATCACGGCCGAGATGAACGCCGCGGTGATCATGCCGTGCGCGATGCGGCCGCCGAACGGCGTCGCGCGGCCGAACTCGTCGTCGAAGTGCAGCGGGTTGCGGTCGGTCGAGGCGTCGCCGAAGAGCTCGATCGTGCGGTCGTCGACCCCGAACTCCTGCACTGCGCGCTGTCCGACGGCGATCGCCATGCCGCCAGGCTACTTCGCCCTGCGCGATACTGCAGCTGATGGCCGTCTCTCTCGACAAGCTCGCCCGGCCCGTGCGCGACCTGCGCATCTCGGTCACGGACCGCTGCAACTTCCGCTGCGTCTACTGCATGCCAAAGGAGGTCTTCGGCAAGCAGTTCGAGTTCCTGCGGCGGGAGCAGCTGCTGACGTTCGAGGAGATCGAGCGCCTGACGCGCACGTTCGCCGGCATGGGCGTCGAGAAGCTGCGCATCACCGGCGGTGAGCCGCTCGTGCGCCGCGGCGTCGACGAGCTGATCGCGCGCCTCGCCCCGCTGCCCGGCATCAACGACGTCACGCTCACGACCAACGGCGCTCTCCTGGCGCGCATGGCCCCGAAGCTCGCCGCAGCGGGCCTGAACCGGGTGACCGTGTCGCTGGACTCGCTCGACGACGCCACCTTCCGCGCCATGAACGACGTCGACTTCCCCGTGGCCGAGGTGCTCGAGGGCATCGAGGCGGCACTCGCGTCCGGTCTCACGCCCGTCAAGGTCAACATGGTCGTCAAGCGCGGCATGAACGACGACGACGTGCTCGCGATGGCCGAGCGCTTCCGCGGCAGCGGCGTGATCCTGCGCTTCATCGAGTACATGGACGTCGGCGCGACCAATGGCTGGCGACTCGACGACGTGGTGCCCTCGGCCGAGATCGTGAGCGCGATCGACTCCCGCTGGCCGCTCGAGCCCGTCGATCCTGCCTATCGCGGAGAGGTCGCGGCGCGTTACCGCTATCGCGACGGCCAGGGTGAGATCGGGCTGATCTCCTCGGTCACGCAGCCGTTCTGCCACGACTGCACGCGCGCCCGCCTGTCGGCCGAGGGCAAGCTCTACACATGCCTGTTCGCGAGCAGGGGCCACGACCTGCGCGCACTCGTGCGCAGCGAGATCTCGGACGCGGAGCTCGACGAGAAGCTTCGCGGTCTCTGGCGCATGCGCGACGACCGCTATTCGGAGCTGCGCACGCAGGGCACGCCCGTCGACCTGCCCAGGGTCGAGATGTCGCACATCGGCGGCTGACGGGCTAGAGCCGCCGGGCCGCGCGAGCGCGCTCGACGAGCAATTCCATCCGGACCCGCTCGCGGCGCGTCCCCTCGCCGACGTGCGCCACGGGCGGCGCGACCGGACGTTGCTCGAGCGGCGTGACCACGGCGACCTGCGCCCGCTCGGGACGCCGGGTGGCAGCGGCGGCAGAGCGGGGCGAGGGATTCACCAGAACCATGTCCCGGACGGTACGCCAGGCCGACCCATAAGTGAAATCGTCATCTGTGATGTGACCGATAGTGTTCAGCTATGGCAAGCATCGCCGGGCTGGAGAGTTTCCTGGCCGTCGCGCGCACCGGCAACCTGACGGCGGCGGCGCGCGAGCTGCATGTCACGCAGCCTGGCCTCACGGCCCGCCTGCAGCGGCTCGAAGCCGAGCTCGGCACGGAGCTACTCGTGCGACTGCCGCGCGGCGTGCGGCTGACGGCTGCCGGACGCGCGCTCCTGCCCTACGCCGAGCGCGCGCTGGAGAGCCTCGACCAGGGAACCGCGGCGGTGCGTGACCTCGTCCGCGGCACGGGCGGGCGCATCGAGATCGGGGCTGCGCCGGCGGTCAGCACGTACGTACTGCCGCGCGCGCTGCAGCGTTTCGCGGCCCAGCACCCGGCTGTCGCGCTGGGCGTCCGCACGGGTCACTCGGAGGAACTGCTGGAGCTCGTGCTCGCCGAGCAGGTGCAGATCGCGATCGTCCGCACACTGCGCCACGCCGAGATCGCGAGCACGCCGCTGTACGAGGACGAGGTCGTACTGGCGACACATCCGGCGCACGCCTTTGCGGGCGATCACGCCGTGCGCGTCGAGCAGCTGGGCGACCAGGA
>JALYLC010000728.1 GCA_030774435.1 Actinomycetota bacterium | reverse complement strand
CAAAGAGCACAGCGATCGACACCAGGGCGGCCGCAACGGAGTGAAACCGAGCACCGGTCGGGAAGCTGGCACGCACCCGCATCAGATCGACGCTCACAAGCACCGCGATGAGCGCGTAGACCGACAGCCCGAACACGGCGACGTCCAGGAGGAAGAGCCGGCTCCAGTGGACGTCGAAGCAGTAGATCGCGTAGGCGTAGACGCTGTAGACGACCAGACCCGACCAGACGAGAAAGGCGCGCAGAGACCCGCGATAGGCCAAGAGAGCGAGCGCGAGCATGACGGGGAAGACGAGGAGGTTCGTCACGTCCTGTCCGGCCGCTTGGGCCGACCAGTTCCGCGTCTCTCCCGCGTAGATGCCTTCATCGAAGAACGGCACGAGGCTGCCGAGGAATCCGAGCAAGGCGATCGGAACCGAGAGCAGGAGCCACGAGCGGCCCCACGCCGGCATCAACCCTGCCGATGCGGCGGTTGTGCCTGCGGTTCTGCGGGTCGTTGTGGCGACCACCGGATCAGCCTCCGGCCACTGGCACGTCGGCGACGGTGTCGGCGATCGAGTTCGCCCAACCGTGGATGGCGTCCCAGTCGCGGAAATCGCCGGCCTTCGCCCGGACTGCCTTGGCGACCGTGCGCTCGAGGAAACTGACCTTGTAAGGGTCGAGCTTGCCATCGAAGAGACGATGCTCACGTGCGTGCGTGCGCTCGATCAGATCGTCGACCTGGACGGCGTGCGCCGCGTCGGGACGCGGTGGATCTCCCAGCGGACCGCTGCTGAAGAGCCACGTCCGTCGCATCGCCAGCTCCGCGGCGTGATCCTCAGCGAATTGCCGGGCCGGCTCCAGCCACTTGCCGATGTACACCGCACTTCCGAGCACGACGGCGTCGTACCCACCCAGGTCCGCGACATCCTCGACTCGGCGCAGCTCGGCATTCACCCCACGAGCTGTGAGCGTCGACGCGATCGCCTCTGCGATCTCACCAGTCGCCCCGTGGCGCGTTGCACTGGCTACAAGCACTCTCATCCTTCGGCCTCTCTACCCGGCGTCATTGCGGCGACTGGACAGCAGATCGCTGCCGAGCCCCTTGGCCAAGGATCCGCCAAGCACAGGTCCACCGCATCGGCATGAACCCGGTGCGTGCTTCGGGTTTGCCGTAAGACGGCGCGAGGCTACGACTGGACGGGCATGCCGGCGAAGTCCCGCATGGCGCGGGCCGCAACTCGAGCAGGAGCGCTCGCAGCGGCGCTTGATCCCGTGCAGCATGACGGACGCATTGACGAAGTCCCCTATACCGATCAGCGCACCCAGCGCGAGCCAGGCGGCGAGCGGCTGACAGCTCGCACGAGCACGCATGATCAAGCGCGTCTGATCCCCGGCAGCGGAGTCGAGCACGAACGCCCAGCTGAAGTCGGTTGCACGCATCGGCTTGATCAAATGGCGGGTCGAATGCAGCACGAGCGCGCGACGCGGCTCAACATGCTCGACCGTGAAGAACACGGACCAGTCCGGACTGTCCGGAATGCGATCGCCGACCTCGAGGTGCTGGAGGTCGGGGCGGATGCGCTCGGCGCTCCCTTCGCGGATGCGCCATTGCAGGCGATCGAGCCAATGCGGCGTGTACCAGCCGGCGCGGAACCTGGGATATCCCATCTGAACGATCCACGGCCAGACGTCGCCGGCGCTCGCATCGATCGTGGTCGCGCGCGTCGACTCCCACATGGGGCTCTTGACGATCTCGTCGCCGGGCAGGACAGCTCTGAGCTCACCGCTGGTGGCACCGGAGCGGTGACCGACGCGCCGTACGGCGCAGACGGCCGCGATGGCAGCTGCAGACGCGACGACGCGGCTGGCACGGATCTTCATGCGGGCACGTGGGCCGACGTGGCCTCCTCGAGCCCAACGGCTCCGGACAGCCTGGCGTTGTGCAGGCGGGCGCGCGTGCGCATGAGGTGGCTGATCGGTATCGGCATCGGAGTTCTGTGAGAGAGCCTCGCGGGCCGCGGCGCAGGCGGCATCGGCGACGACGCGAGAGAGCGCTGCGGTTTGACCGCAATGCTCCCAGTCGCGTATCGGTCGAGCCTCTGCGAACATATGTTCGTGACCGCCCAGGGATCGCCGCTCACGAAGCTCCGGCGCGCAATCGCGGGCGGTGATCTGCTCGCGGCTCGCACAGCAGCCTCCGACCTGAGCCATGTCGATCTGGATGAGGCCGCTCGGCTGCTCGTCTTGATCGCGAGCGCCGATCCCGCGAAGCTCGATGCCGCGGCCGTGCGGTTCCTGGGGCGCGCGTGTCTTGAGCCATCGGTCCTCGCGGACGCGCGATGGCTGGTTGCGTGCATGGAACAGCTCGAGCGGGCCGACCCTGACTCGCGTGCAAGCTTCGCGACCGCGTTGCGACGGCTGCGGCTCGAGCGCGCAGCAGGCAGCGTCGAGGCTCGTGACGGGCCCGCGCCCGGGAGATGAGCGCTCCTCGGCATGGCTCGTAGTTCTCCGCACGCAACAGGCGGTTAGTCCCCGATGTCCTTCGCGAAACTGCTTGCGATGCTCGCTGTGTGGCAACGAGCGTGCACCTGGAGGGGCCAGTGGTTGGCGCCGAGCCATCGGGCAGCCAAGCCGGCAAGGACGGCGTCCCAAACGCCACCGCGCAGGACGCCGCGGTCAACCTGTACTGGCTGCCGCTCGGCGCGGGCGGGCACTTCGTCCGCTTCAATGGCCGCGTCTTCGAGGCGGCGATGGCGTTGATCCAGCGTCGCCCCACCTACGACCTCTACCACTCCGCGCTCGAGGTGAGCGTGCCCGAGGGGCGGTTCGTGATCGAGCAGACGCCTGTCCCGGACAACCGCGGCGCCGCGCGCGGTGTCGTCGCTGGAGGCGCCGTTGGCAGTCGCTGGGCAGGGCGTTTGCGGGCCTTCCGCTACGAGGTGCGCCGCTGGCGCGACGGCGTGATACCCGACATCGCTGAGGCAGTCGAAAGCCCGGTTCTCTTGAGTACCGATGGATCCTGTGCACACCGGGTGCTACACGTGGCGCCGTCCGTGCCCGCCCTTGTCTGGGGCCGCGATCAGGTCGCGGCAGGCGAAATGTGGAACTCGAACTCGATCATCGCGTGGATACTCGAGAGCAGCGGCTTGGACGCCGTGTCGATTCATCCACCGTCTGGCGGGCGAGCTCCGGGCTGGCAAGCGGGCCTCACCCTCGCCCGTCGTCATGGGGCACGAGCCATTCCGGCGCGGCGGGATGCCCACGTGCTGAGGCCTGGCTAAAACGCTGACCTCCCGGGTGCGATCCGCAGCGGAGGCCGTCTCATGCGTCTCATTTGTCTCAACCATGCTGAATGTGTACTCGGCGAAGTCCAATGAATCCAGTCTGTACGACCCCTAACGGCACCAAAACGGCACCACTGGGGGCAAGGATCTCGGCAGCGGCGGAGACGGCCGTCACGGGCTCAGCGGTGCCCGCGGCAGTCCCGGCGAGTGCGTGCGAGCCCTGGACGGCTGCCCCAGCCGGGCACTTGTCTGAGTGCCTAGCCACCGCCCCTGTCGAGCCAGGGGGAGGATTCGCACGAAGATCCGCTTCCTGAATGAGCGCTGCGAGCTTCAACCCGCGACCAGCAGCTTGTCGAGCTGGTGCGGTCTCGACGACGCAGGGCGACGACTCCGCTGTAATCCCAGCAAATCACGGCGTTCTTGAGTCGACTTCGGCTGCCGATCGGCATGGCTCCGTGACCGCCTTCTGCTGCGTTTGTGCCGTGATTGTGCCGCGAGCGGCCGAGAACGGCGCTCGTTGTCGTCTCCTTCGAACGCATCGGGCGTCGCGGGCTGGCGAGTACGAGCGGCAGCAGGGCCGACACTCGGTACGTCTGTCGCGTAACGCAAGAGCGAGGGCGGTGGTCGCAGCGGAACTCGCATGAAGGGTTCCGGGGTTCGATTCCCGCGTCGGCTCCTCTGGTCTAGGCATAAGATAGGCGCCTTTGCTGGATCTTTGAGTCCGCGTATGTCGCGACAAGTTGCCTTGTTCCGAGACCACCGGCTACGTTCGAATCGCAGAATTGGAACACAGCGCAAGCTGATGCGGCCCTCCTCTCGGCGTGGAAGCACGCGCCGGTCGAGTTGACCCAGCAAGTCCTCAGAGATGCGACCCGGCCCGCTTCGGTCGCGAGGCTGGACGCTAGCCCGTGGGCGGAATGACGAGGACGGGGCAGTGGGCGAGATGCAGCAAACGCTGCGTGACGCTTCCCAGAAGCAGTCCGGCGATGGCGGTGTGGCCCCGGGTACCCGTGACGATCACATCCGCCTTCGCGTTCTCGGCCACCTCGGCGATCACGTGCGCGGGCCCGCCGACGTGCACTGAGTGAGTCTCGAACGCGGCCTTCACGCCGGCATCGGCCAGTGCCTTGACCTGACCTTCGACCTTCGTTTTCAGCTCGCTCTCGTCGAGCGGCACAGGGCCGCTACCGCGACCGACGACGATCTCCGTCACGTGGACAACCACGACGCTGCTTTCGTGCTCCTTCGCGAGCTTGGTGGCGTACTCCAGCGCACGGTCGGACGACGGCGAGCCGTCCAGAGCCAGCACAACGGTCTCGAACATCAGTTTCTCCCGTGGTCTTGTTTGTTGACCGAGCCGCGCTTCGTGAATTAGTATCAGGACGCACGTAGCCGCGGGCACGTCATGTCCGCCGGGGAGGAGTCAGCTCTCCTTCAGGACGGAGCGCCGCTGGCGCGACGGCGTCATACGCGACATCGCAGAGGCAGCAGAGAGCCCGGTTCACCTGAGCAGAGTTCCGACGTGCCCAGTGCAGGCTAGGCATCCCCAATAATCGCTCCGCGTCATGGACTCACTAAAGGCCGAACGGGTTCGCCGTTGCCTATCAGAGATCTGACTGCGCCGAGAGATCCGTCCACGCATCGATGCTATTCACGGAAGCATCGAAAGTCTGCCGACTGCACATCTTCAGGCTGGCTCACTGACGCGTTCGTGCTGCCCGCGAAAGGCCTGCTAGCTGGCGTGGCGCAGTCTCGGGTAGTCGGGCAGTTGTGCATGGGCGGCGCGCTTGGCGACATACATTCGCGTGTCGGCCTGGCGCATGAGGTCGTCCAAGCCCACCCGATCCGTGTCACTGACGCTCGCGCCGATGCTCGCGCCGCCTGGCCAGCCGGCCGCTTGCGCGTGCTCACGCAGCGCGCGCTCAAGCCGCCGCCCCGCGCTCGCCGCGCCAGCCTCATCGGTGTCCGAGAGCAGCAGCGCGAACTCGTCGCCCCCGAGGCGCGCGGCCGTGTCGACATCGCGCGCATGCGCTAGCAGCAGCACCGCGACCTCGACCAGAGCGCGGTCACCCGCCTTATGCCCGCGCTCATCGTTGAGCTGCTTGAAGCGGTCGAGATCAATCAGCAGCAGCGCGAACGGGCGCCCACTGCGGCCCTGCTGCGCGGCCTCACTGAGGCAGGCTGCCTCCAACGCTCGCCGGTTCGGAAGCCCGGTCAGAGGATCACTCAACGCACCCAACCGCAGTTCCGCCACCAGCCGGTCGCCCCGCTCCCTCAGCATCCTCACCACCACCGCCGCGCCAACGAGGAGGCCGCTCAGCGAGATCCATCGACTTACCCCGTTTGCGCCCGGATGGATCAGCGCCAGAGTCACCGCGTAGGCGGCCACCACGATCATGACCTGAACAGCGAGCACCCGCCGGGCGAAGTAGTACGCGGCCCACAGCACGACCCACAGGTAGTACATCTCGACCGACCCCACAGGGCCACCGTGGCGCTCACCGTCGAAGAACAGCCCTAGCGACGCCAGAGCCGTGCCCAGCAGCGCCAGCGGCGGATACGCCGAGACCGGCACGCGCTCGCGCCAGCATGCAAGCGCGCACGCCGCCAGCCCGGAGACCACCGCGACCCCGACCAGCCCACCGACGTCCACCTGCCGCGCGTGCGGCAGCACGATCAACAAGGCGGTGACAAGCGACGCACCGCCAAACAACGCCGCCGTCGAACGAGCCATCTCCAAGCCCCGCTCACCCGCGTCATCCTGTCCTGCCATATCGCAACCATCGGCACTAGCCGCCCAACCCGCGAGCCCCAATCAGCTCGGCGGGCTTCTCCACCTCACGCCTCCTGAAGGCGGAGGCCTATGCCTTCTCGACGCGCCGGTAGTAGCTTCGCCAGATCAGTCTGCTAGAGCGGAATCCAGCGGGAAAGTCAGCCCAGTCCGGGGATGAAGGGAAGCAGGGCGAGCAGGATGGTCAGCAGCATCATCAGTGCCCAGATCTGGACGTCGGCGTTCGGGGACGTGTTGAACGGCGGTACTTGGTACCAGGTCGTGTAGAGCCATAGCCATGTTTGACCGGGGTAGCGGCCGGTCTCGTTCATCATCCCCCACTGGGTGCCGAGCAGGCGCTCTTGCTGGGCGAGGTTCGCCATGTACGTGCCGTCGGCGAGGAATAGCAGCGGTTTGGTGTAGTCGGTCTGGTAGAACTGGCGGCTGGTCAGGAGGGCGCGCCGTCGAGACCGCCGCTGCGTGCTTGCGCGAGCAGGGCGGCCAATCATGTCGGCGACGGGTCCGTAGTTGGCTAGGAGCTTGTGGAGGTCGTGGCGGCTGAACTTCCGTTGGAAGGGCGCGGCGATCTGCTGGTAGCGGCGGCCGAAGGCGAGGACCCTGCGGCGCCTCATCGCTCGGGATCGGGCGGGCGATCGGGATGGAGGCCAGAGTGGCCTCCAAGAGCTTCATGTCATGGCGGTTGGCGCCGTCATGCGCGAGCCCGATGGGCACACCGGCGCCCTCCGTGAGGGCCGAGCGCTTCGCCCCCTTTTGGCTCTGTCAGTGGGATTGGGGCCGGTCTTCTCGCCGCCGAGCGGCGCCCTTGGTCATCACCCCGTCAGCGGCCAGCCAGGCCCACTCGATCCCGACTTTCGCCTCGTACTCCAACAGCCCTTGGCG